>JAIXXV010000011.1 GCA_027490575.1 bacterium
AAATGGGCATTGGAGTAATGTCAGCTACACTGAAGATGTACAAAATATTTCCAGATGTAGTTTTTGCAAAAGGAGGATATCCTAGTTTTCCGGCAATACTTGCTGCGCGCATACTCGGTATACCTGTAGTGATACATGAGTCAGATAGTGTTCCAGGTAGAGTAAACCTGTGGGCTGGAAAGTTTGCAAAGCGTATAGCTCTTTCATATAAAGAGGCTGGTAGTTTCTTTCCAAAAGACAGGACTGCATATACAGGTAACCCTGTCAGAAAAGAGATTAAAGAACCGCTTACAACAGGCGCATTCGAATATCTAAAACTAGAACCAGAGGTGCCAGTTATCCTTATCCTAGGAGGATCTCAAGGTGCACGCATTATCAATGATGCAATCCTTAGTTCACTTCCACATCTTGTTAAGAAGTACCAGATCATTCATCAAACAGGTAAGGCAAATTTTGAAGAAGTTTCGAGAACTTCTAAAGTAATACTTGAAAACAATGAACATGCGGACAGATTCCACCCTTTTGATTATATGAACAATCTAGCAATGCGTATGTCAGCGGGCGTTTCATCACTTGTTATATCAAGAGGTGGATCAACTATTTTTGAAATAGCACTTTGGGGCAAGCCTAGTATATTGATACCAATAACAAATTCAAATGGTGACCACCAAAGAAAAAACTCATACAACTATGCTCGTGAGACTGGCTCAATGGTCATAGAGGAAACTAACTTAAGTCCTGAAATCATTATCAATGAAGTAGACAGAATGATGGAAAACAAAAAACTTAGAGACCAGATAGCCTTGAATTCAAAGAAGTTTGCCAGAGAGGATTCCGCCCACCTCATTGCTCAAGAAATACTGAAGATAACATTAACTCATGAAGATTAGCCTTAACAGATATCAGGTAACAGCTAGCAGGTAACAGAGATCAGGTAGCAGTTAACAGGGGGTAATTAATATAAAAAACTATAATGAAACCAGACACAAACGATAAAAAAATAGTAACAAGATTCGCTCCTTCACCTACAGGCTTTATGCATGTTGGAGGTGTTAGAACAGCTCTATACGCTTGGGCATTTGCAAAAAAGCATGGTGGCAAGTTTATACTTCGTATTGAAGATACAGACAAAGAAAGAGAGGTTGATGGTTCTATTGAACATATCATGGAGTCATTGAAATGGCTTGGTCTAAGCTGGAGTGAGGGACCTGATATCGGTGGCCCGAACGCACCTTATATACAATCTCAAAGACTAGATACTTATAAGAAGTACGCTGATATACTTGTAGAAAAGGGTTTAGCATATGCAGATCCGTACACACAGGAACAACTAGAGTCATTTAGAAAACAGGCTGAGGAAGAGAAGCGACCTTTTTTGTACAGAAATCATAGACCAGAAAATCCACCAACCTGGGATGGTTCTATGCCACTTAGACTAAAGATAAGTGAACCTAAAACTTATAAATGGAATGATGCAGTGAGAGGAGAGTTAGAGGCCGGTCCTGAAGCTCTTGATGACTTTATACTAGTGAAAAGCGACGGCTATCCGACATACAACTTTGCACATATCATAGACGACCTTTACATGGGTGTGACACACATATTTAGAGCAGATGAGTTTATATCCTCAACACCAAAGTTTCTTGCCCTATATGAAGCATTGGATATAACTCCGCCGGTATTTGTGACGCTGCCTCCCATCATGTCACCAGACGGTAAGAAAAAGCTCGGCAAGAGAGATGGTGCAAAAGATATACTCGAATACAAGAAAGAAGGTTTCCTTGTCGATGCTATGATAAACTTTCTAGCTTTTATAGGTTGGAACCCTGGAGACGACAGGGAGATTTTTGATTCTAATGAGTTCTTAGAGGCATTTGATCTAAAAGGTATACAAAGAAGTGGAGGTAAACTAAATGAAGAAAAGCTTTTGTGGTTCAACAAAGAACATCTTAAAAAGATGTCTGACTCGGACTTCAAAATAGCTGTGGATTCTTTTATCACTGAAGACCTGAAGAAACTATCAACTTATGATGAGAGAATAGATAAGGTTTTACCACTTATAAAAGAGCGTATATCAGTTTTTAAAGATGTAGCAGAAATGATTTCTTCACAGGAACTTCATTATTTCTTTATGCAAACAGAGTACAATGTACAAGAACTGATATGCCCTGAGAAATTGAGAAAGGGTATTGAGGTTGGATTAAATGATGTTAAAGACACCCTTAGAGCACTAGGGGACCTCCTGACAGCTAGCACTGAAAAGCAAGCGGCTCTAGCTCAAGGGGAATATAAAAATATTTTCTGGGACTATGCAGATCAAAGAGGTAGAGGTATTGTGTTGTGGGCTTTGCGAGTAGCACTTTCTGGTAGAGAAAAGTCAGCAGATCCATTTACCATATGTTCTGTCATAGGCACAAATGATGCTTTACAGAGGATTGAAAATGCAATACAGAAAATATCAAATCAGCAAAGCACCTAGCCCAGGTCCAGGCTCACTAAAAGACAAGGTGGTCGAAGTTCAAAGTAAAATTCTCAAAATAACATAAAATGAACATAATGAATTATCAAAGTAAACAAAGAAAAATGATACCTAAAATATTTTTGACATTGTTTATGGTCATAATGATTGTTTTTGTTTTACCTGAAAATACAGGGGCCAACCAAGAGGCGGCTGAACTTCAGAGAATGATAGAAGAGAGAAGTAAGAAAATAGAGGAGTTGAACCAAGAAATTAAGCAGTACCAGGAGCTTACAGACAAGACTAGTCAGGAAGCAAAGACTTTGCAAGCCAGGATCAAACAGCTTGAAAGCAATGCTAAATCTATAGACCTGGAAATACGTCGTATCAGAGAAAGAGTAGAGGTCGCAAATCTAGACATCAAAAAACTGGGATTAAATATAAATGAATCAGAAGAGAAAGTGGAGCAAATGAGAAAGGTCCTAGCTGATAGTATTAGAAGTATTCATCAGATGGATAGTACAAATATTATTTTAACAATTCTAAAAAATAAAAATTTTTCATCTACACTTGAAGAGCTAAACGCTCAAATCAGCTATACAAATTCTCTAAAACAATATGTTGATCTAACTAAGAAACATAGAACTGAACTACAGACAGTAAAAAGCTCACAGGAAACCAGAAAAGCCGAGCTTGAGAAACTTCAGAGCGAACTTGCTGGTAAAAAAGAAGCTGTGGTCCAAACTAAAAGTGAGCAAGACAATATATTAAAGGTTACAAAAAACCAAGAGCAAGAATATCAAAAACTTCTGAAAGAAAAACAGGCTGCTAAAACAGCTTTCGAGAAGGACTTATTCGAGTACGAATCCAAACTCAAATACACACTGAATCCTGGATCTCTACCAAAATCT
>JAIXXV010000026.1 GCA_027490575.1 bacterium
GATCGAATCTTCATATCAGGATCCCAATCTTTCTTTAGCTCATAATGAGCCGATTGACCTAGTCCTGAAAATGTTATTTGCGAACCTCTATCCTCCACTATCTCACCGTAAGTTTTTTCCGGTTTACAATACAGAGCATTTCCATCTTCATCTTTTTCAGTACTCAAAAATGCCAGTGCTTCGTCTAGAGCTTTCAATATATTCTTCTTTTCATCAACTGAAAAATATTCAGCGTAAATAGCATTTTCCATGTCTCCCCCTTTATAGAGTCTTGCCCCTGAAGTTGGTAGCAGATATAAATTATTTATAAAGTTCGCCTTATCTGCCGCAACATCGGCTACAACTTTACTACTTTCGTCGGCACCATTATCAACCCTGCTCACCTTTGTTTTTTCAATCATCTTATCAACTATCTGCGCCTTAATCTGATCAAGAGTTGCACCGGATATAATTGAAACTTTTTTGATTTGAGCCAAAGACAACAAAATATCAACCATATTGTCTTTCATAGCACTTTTACTTTCCGTCAAAGTACCGTCGATATCAAAAATAAATACATTTTTTTGTCTAAGTATTTCAAGATTGTCCGAATCATGCAATATGTCTCCAGCACTTACTATTTTAGATTTTATTGATATTTCGCTCATTATTTATTTATTTTTTATTCAGATTTTGGCGTATAGACTTTAGATTTTTGTACTACCAAAGCGCACTCATTAAACACTTAAAAATTAACAGGCAGTAAAGTATCTAACATCTCCTTTAGGCTAAAAGTTGCAACACCTGTTACAAAATCAGCCCCTCCATAGTACATGATACACTCATCTCCTTTTACAATAATACCACAAGGGAAAACCACTCTTGAAACAACGCCGTTTATCTCATAATCAGTCTGAGGTCTAAATACTGGCATGGCACTTCTTGAAATAACTTGTGTTGGGTTTTTCAAATCCAATAGCATAGCTCCGACACTATAAACATGCTCACTTGAAACGCCGTGATACAGAACTAGCCATCCTTTTTTAGTTTTTATAGGTGGAGTAGAAACACCTATCTTCCATCCATCCCACATACCTCGCCTCGGACCCATTATGTCTATACACTTTGTAAGATTTTCACCATTGTCCAATGAACTAACCTGATCTGCACAAATATGCTCACCTATCCTATGTATCAATGTATATTTTCCATCAATCTTTTCTGGGATTATGCAGCAGTCTTTATCATCTATAGTATCAGGGGTTATAGCAAATGATTTTGACCATTTATCAAATCGTTTTGCAACAAAGTCATCAATGCTTATAGAAGCAATGGCAATTCTTGGCACAATGCCATTGTAGCCTGTATAGGTAATATACAACTTTTTACCAATAACACTTACGCGCGCATCCTCAGTACCGTGATTTGAATCTTCGCCTGATGCAGATATTTCAAAGTCTTCACTACCTTTATATATTGGATAATCCAATCTCTCATCTATATTGAATCCGTCTTTTGATATCGCGAGACCTATGACTGAAACATTGGATTTAGTAACCGCCCTATACAATATATATGTAGTACCCTTTATCTCGACGGCTGTAGGATTGAAAACACCACCTGCTTCCCATGCAAAGTTGTCACCATCGCGAGGGGTTAGTATAGGATTTTTATCATATCTCTTTATAAGATAATCATTATTTCTTAAGTATTTTAAAAATGGTTTCAATGGTATGGACACTGTTGCGCAATAAGTATCAGCTCCTCCGTAGAAAAGCTCTATGACTTCTGATTTTCCGACCTTGTGCACTAGCACCCCCGTTGGAAATGCAATGTTTGGTATTAGGCCTATTTTTTCAAAATGATTATCTGGAACCATAAATGGCCCGTCTGTTTTTGAGATTATATTTTGTGGATTATTTGAGTCCAACAAAAGTGCGCGTATACCAAATACCGGATGATCTGTTCCATACTCTTCTATATGTGAATATATTAAAGCCCAACCAGCTTCTGTTTTGAAAGGCGTTGCTCCAACTTCTACTTGGTCTCTGTCTCCTTTAGGGATGCAGAGCTTATGTGTCTCATACTCACCATACCATTTATCCCAATACTCTTTTGACCACATATCCTCTATCTTTTTAAACTTAGCTATACATATGTCAGAAGGCGCTCTGTCAGTGTTTATAGAAAGTATTGCGACATATTCACCATTTATTTTTTCAGGAAACAGAACCATTGCCTTTGCATTGAAAGGTGTGACAATATGTTTTTCATCTACTTTTTTGAGATCTTTTGATACTGCGACTGCAACTTTTATATTGTCTGCATTGAAAGGGTATCCTCCGAGTGCTGTATAAAATATATAATGTGTACCATCAATAGTAGTAACCCTAGGATCTTCGGCACCGTATCTATCGAAGTCTTCTGTGGGACCAACTAAAACTTTTCTATCTACATACATACCGTCTTTTGAAAGAGTCGCTGAACCTATCACAGACATTCTAAACTGGTCACCTATCATACGATCCACTTCACCCAAGGCTCTATACAAGACATGCAGATTTTTTTTATAAACTACAGGAGAAGGATTGAAAGTAGCAACTGATTCCCAATAGTTTTTTCTATTTGGGGATATTATAGGACCATTTGTTGGATAATTTATTGTAAACATTTATATATATTTTATTATACCTTAATCTTTTTTATCCGAGGTTTAGGCTGACTAGCACGTACTTTACGAGTACCACTAGCTCTAAGGCCATGGACCAGGCTAGTATCAACAGTATTATTTTCACCTAGCCAACCCAAAAGTTTATCTATAGCCATATGTGCAACACATACATGCCTGTCACCCCCTCCGTAATATATGTACAAAATATCATCTTGTATCACAGCACCACATACGTATACCACTCCTGGCTTTCCATCATTTTCATACCATTCATCAGGTGCTAGTATTGGTTTTGAAGATCTCATCAAAACTTTCTCAGGATTATTTATATCAAGTATCATGGCACCAAGCTTGTACTTGTATGACTCGGTCTTATCTGTTGCATGATATAGCACAAGCCATCCAGCTTTTGTACGTATAGGTGGTGCGCCGACTCCGCGTGGCCAAGTATCCCATTCTTCCCTTTCTTTTCTAGCCCCAAAAACACTCTTTATCTTTTTAACACCTCTAGCTATATCAGTCATGCTGTCTATATAGTCAACCTGTATATCAGGAGAAATACTGTGAAGTATCGCAAATTTTCCATTTATCTTTTCTGGGAATATTACCCAGTTTTTGTTTATCTGATTTTCAGGTGATATAAGTAATGGTTTTGACCATTTCCATCTATTGGCCAGAAAATCATCTTTGGATATTGTCGTAAGAGCAATACGTATAAAATCCCAACCATCAAATGCACTGAAGGTTACATAAAATCTATCGTCTATTAAAACCATACGAGGGTCTTCACACCCTCCCCAACTTCCACCGGATGGATACATTACTGGATTGTATCTTTTTTCATCAGCAGACAATTCGGCAGACGATTTCTTTTTAGCATTTCTCTCTTGCAACCTTGGGCTTTCCATGAAAAATACAGGGTATGGTAACCTGTCAAAACTCGCACCGTCTTCAGATGTTGCATACCCCAATCTTGATACACCGTCGGCTCCTATAGCTCTATATATCAAGTGAGCCTGACCATTTTCATCATGCCATGCAGCTGGATTAAAAGTGCCTCCATATTCCCATTCATTTTCTATAGAGGGACTAATGATTGGATTCAAATCATGGCGTTTTGCATGATGGGCCCGGCTATGATGATCATCTATCTTCTTCTTTAGTAGTTTTGACTTCTTTCTGCGACCACCCAGCGATACATAATGCACCAAGCGCATTATCAAATCATGTATTGCATTTATAGACCTGAAAACTAAAACTGACGCTAGTGCTATAGAAAGAGATACACAAAATATGACTATTGATTCCGAATATATATTTATAATATTTGCTAGGTACTGCATTGGTATTAATCAATATTGACCCTGCCATACTTATCCTCAACTCTCACAATATCATTCTCATCAAAATCACCCAGTGATATCTCCATGATGGTCAAACTAGATTCTGGTGAGCCTGATATACGGTGATTGGCACCTAGAGGAACCTCATACATCTTACCAACCTCGCTATCATATACACTATCGCCTATGTGCAGGCTTCCCTTTCCTGATACGACTACCCAATACTCGGCTCTATGGTGATGATATTGTAAGCTTGTAGATTGACCTGCTTGCACAGTGATGATCTTTACCGTGGACTTTTGATTGTGAGTATATTGATCAAATGATCCCCACGGTCTGTCTTCATGATATACATTTACAGAGTTAGACTTCCCCTTTATACCATTACCAAAAATCTTAGATAGGAAGTTCATATATCTATATTTTAGAACATTTTATGAACTTTTGTTAGGCTTTTAGTGGTGAATACTAGTGGATAACTATTGACTTATCTCCAAACTCTTTAGGAAACCGTTTATGAATGCTCTAGTGATAGGACTGAAGTTTCCATCAGCTGGCTCAATACCTACGAATCTTTGGAAGTTAGCCAATGCGCTTCTAGTAAGTGAACCAAATACATTGGTCTCATTACCTGGTGAACCTGGTCTATCAGGATTTGTATTGACGATAAATCCTTGCGAGTTCAAGAATCTTTGAAGATTTAAATTTTCATTGTTATCGTCCTCAGTTTGATTGTTTCTTGTTATTGAATTTGAAGGTGCCGCTGAAATAGTGAATTGGAAATCAGAGTTTATTACTCCTACAATGCCCGCTAGCGGTGACACCACATTTACTCCATTGTTTACTGAATTATTATTTCTATTTGTGCTTATGGTGTTATTTCCAAGCAATCTATCTCTATTTTGTAGTAAGTTTATGAATACAGGACTAACGCTTGTTGTATTATTTGATTGAATTTGTCTGATGACTGTATTTACATTTGGACCTGTTATACCAGAACTAGAACCCACAAACGATGCACCGCCAGTTCTTGCTCCAGGTACTACGGCACTAGTCGATGGCGCAGGAGATGATGAACCTCCTCCTGAGCCTGATGGCGGGAATGTACAAGAGCCGTCGTTTGTAGTGGCAGAAGGGTTGTAGTTTGTGGCGGATGCGTCGGTACATCCTGAAATCTGATTATTTCCATATTCACATGAGCCATCATCAGTATCAGCAGAAGGGTTATAGTTTGTAGCGGATGCGTCTGTACACCCTGAAATCTGATTATTGCCATATTCACACGAGCTATCGTCTGTATCAGCAGATGGGTTGTAATTTGTAGCTGAAGGATCTGTACAACCTGGCACCGGGTCATACTCACAAGAACC
>JAIXXV010000041.1 GCA_027490575.1 bacterium
AAATCTATAAAACTTCACCTCTGTGATCTGCCATACACCTGTTTCAAAATACGACCAGTTGGTAACCGCGTGTTGGAAGAGTACTCCAAGCGCCAATACACCACGTAAACCATCAAGTGAGCTGTATCTGCCGTCTGGTTCATTGTCTATGAGTTTTTTATAAAAAGGTAGTTTGTTTACGAGTAGGTGTGCAAGCAGGAACAAGACTGCCATGATGATGAAATACGGAAATATACTGTCTAGGGTCATAGGTTTTTAATGATAGCATGGTGGGGTGAATTTGACTCACTAAAGATTACAAATAAAAAGCCTACTTGTCGGCAGACTATTTTATTTCACTGTGCTCTCGATAGGAATCTCTCCCTACGGGAGCAGTACAGGTTTCCCATTTTCTCAAACTCGCTACGCTCATTTTCAAAAATATGGGAGAACCTTTTCGATTCCTATACGTAAGCCAAGTAGTTGGCTTACTCATCGGCACATAAATAAAGAAGACCCAGTTAAAACCAGGTCTTCTTTATTTATAGTGCTCTCGATAGGAATCGAACCTATATTTTAACTTCCGCAAAGTCATGTCCTATCCATTGAACGACGAGAGCATCTAAATCAATCTGCACGAAAGCTGTGGCAGAAACCACAAAAATCTAGGGCACAGAGATTACTGACAAATTAACACATTGTGTCTAAAAACCAAAATACTCCATGATCTTTTGTCCAACAGGCTCCTCGTGCTTTTCTTCGTACAGGTTGTCGAGTAAAAACTCTCGTATATCTTCAGGTGATATGCCTTCTAGGGGGATTACTATAAGTGGAACAAGGCGCTTTTGAGATTTGATAATGAGCTTTGACGGTAGCTCTAGGTGACTCTGATCTTCAACCCAAAATGATTCCAAAGATGCAAAAGGGTAGAGGGTGTTGTTAATCATTAGGCCTTTTTTGCTGACTTCAAATCTAATGAATCCAGGTTTTTTTGAACCCATGATCATTAAGACCAAAGTAATGAGAACCATCAAGAGAGAAAAAAGTACTCCTCCGAATATATATGATAGAGCTGATACAGATAGACCGATAATACCAACTATCCAATACCAATCAGATGTCTTTTCTTGAAAGATAAATTCGTGTGCTTCCCAGATGAAAGGACCTTTTAGTGACATGTTGATATTTTAGCATAAATTTTAAATTGTTTAATCAAAAAGGTTGCATCCACAGGTGCAACCTTTTATGTACTGCTAATATTTTATATAAACCTAAGCCTTTTTTTCAGGAATCACAAATGCAGCAATGATATATACAACGACACCTGGTGCTATACCAGTAGCGATTACTAATAAGATCCATAGAAGTCTGAGAACGATAGGGTCCATGTTTATGTATTCGGCGATACCACCACATACACCAGTCAACACTTTGTTTGTACTGCTTTTATAAAGTTTTTTATGAGGTATTTGCTCTTGTTTGTTTTCTTCCATAATGTGTTAATTGTACCATGTATTGTTGGTGAGTAAATGTCTAGATGAGGAGAGATGGGTGCAATCTCCCTTATTCCACCTGTATAAAAACAAAAACCGTTCTTGCGAACGGATTTTCTTTTTATATGCGGAGGCAGGACATGGTCGCCTTTTCAGGCTCCCTGTCTCTGCACTCACGCAAAACATAGTCGCTCACTATGTTCGCTCTTTGTTTTGCGGAGGAGGAGAGATTCGAACTCTCGGACCCTTGCAGGTCTCCTGTTTTCAAGACAGGTGCACTAAACCACTATGCGACTCCTCCGCGTATGACTATATCTCAAAGTTAGTATTTTTTCAACTTTTTTGGCATACTTTGATATATATGAGGTATTTAGGCATAGATTTTGGTACAAAACGCATTGGCATAGCTATATCAGACGATATGGCAACTTTGGCTTTTCCGAAAATGGTCCTTGAAAACAACAAGACTTTACTTGGTCCCTCAGTCGATACTATATATGATATGTGCAAGGCAGATGGGATAGAGACAGTGGTCCTAGGTGAGTCGAAGAATTTTAAAGGCGAGGACAATGAGATTATGGGTAAGATTTCTAAGTTCAAGGCAGATCTAGAGCTTAAAGGATTGAAGGTTATATATATGCCGGAGATTTTCTCAACGGTCCAGGCTGAGCAAATACAAGGTAAGAACAAAGACCTTGATGCATCTGCGGCTGCAGTTATATTGCAAAGCTACCTGGATGGATTAGTAATTAACAGTTTGCCCGACAGTAAGACAAATTAAGAATTAATAAATTTAAAATAAAGAAAACAATGGACGAACTAAAAAATGATATTGCGGTAACTATGGGGAGGGTTGATGGTGATGTTGTGGAGGTTTCGCTAGAAACAGACATGCCTGCCGCCACGCTCGCAATCAATGATACTGAACCAGATACAATAAACTACGCAAGTATTGATGACTTTGCCAAGATAGAGATGAAGATTGGACAAATACTTAGTGCAGAGCCTGTAGAGGGTTCTGATAAACTCCTGAAGCTCTCAGTTGATTTTGGTGAGTCCACTCCAAGACAGGTGCTATCAGGTATTGCAAAGTTTGTAACAGTTGAACAGCTTGTAGGACAAAAGTTTCCATTCGTTACAAATCTTAAACCTAGGAAAATGATGGGTATGGAAAGTCAGGCTATGATACTTGCTGTAAATGATGATGTGAATTTTTCATTACTCAATCCAACAGCTGATATAAAAGTTGGAAGTCCTCTCAGATAGTGTGTTGAGACATCTGCCGTAGGTGGGTATGCACAAGTACAAGTATTCTTTCCTAAGATAGTGAACAAAAAGCTTTAGATAAAAGTTTTTTTATCGTATAATTAGAAAGAAGTATGAATCTTTCTCGCATTTTTTTTAAATATTTTCCTGCACCTCGCTTTGTCTCTATGCCAAGGGTTGGTATAGAGATTACAAACTCGTCTATCAGGTATCTTGAGATAAATAAAACTCTCGGTGGTTCTAAGTTGGGTAAGTACGGCATCCAAGATATACCAGGTGGTGTTTTGCTTCAGGAAGGTCTATCAAGTAACAAAGATTTGCAAGACTCATTAAAAAAAATCCAAAGAGCAAATAAGTTTCAGTTTGCTGAAGTATCAATACCCGAAGAAAACGCTTATCTGTTTACTACGGAGATACCGCTTGATAGCGAAGAGTCTATCAGAAACCACATAGAGTATCACTTAGAGGAAAATGTTCCTGTAAATGTAAATGATGCTGTGTTTGATTATTACATTATAAGTAGGGATGAAAAGAGCGGAAAAGGATTCGCTTCGGTATCTGTGGTCCCTAGGCAAATTATAGATGAGTACATAGATCTTTTTGAGTCTTGTGGCATGACCCCTGTATCATTTTTGATAGAAAACCAGGCGCTATCTAGGGCTATCATACCTGAAGACGATAAATCTATATTTCTAGTTGTAAACATTGGATACAAAAAGACAGTCCTTTCTATAGTTAGAGATGGGGCCGTTCAGTTTACCTCTACTGTAAGTATTGGTGGTTTTGATTTTGATAATGCTATTGCCAAAGAGTTCAATGTACCTGCTGAACAAGCTGAGGTTGTAAAAAAACAAAAGGGTTATATAAAAAACAATGAGAACAATCAGTTCTTTATGGCACTTATAAACTCTGTATCAGCGCTCCGCGATGAAATACAAAGAGTTTATATGTACTGGCAATCATATGTCGGTAAATCTTTCGGCAAGCAAGCTGGAGATACTGATGAAGAAAAAAAGATTAAGATAATTTTAGCAGGTAAAAACTCAGCGATAATAGGGTTCAAAGAATATATGGCCATATCGTTGAAAGTACCTGTTGAACTTGCCAATGTTTGGTCGAATGTATTTTCTTTTGAAAAAGAGATTCCACCTATCGAGTACATGGAGTCTCTGGACTATGCAGTTGTGGTCGGACTTGCATTACCTAAAAGTGCTGATTAAAAATAGCACCTAACCAAATACTTAAAACAAATGTTGCACCTACTACCAGAAGAACATAAAAAGAAAGTTGTAAGAGAGTACCACATGAGACTTTCTGTTGTTTTATTTACGAGTGTTATTTTTATAATGATTGTTAGTGCTGTCTTTGCTATACCTGCATATGTAGTTTCATATGGCAAATATGCAGAGATAGCTGCGCAAAAAAGTGGTATTGATTTTGAAATAGCCAAGATAGAGAAAGAGGATTCATCAAAAGAAGTAAAAGAACTAACAGACATGGTTGATCTCATAAAGAACAACAATACACTTGTATACCCAACTGATGTGGTCGAGCAAATCATTCTTCAAAAGCCTAAAGGTATAACTATTTCAAACTTTACATATACACCTACAAATGAAGGTCAGATCGTAATAGATATATCAGGGGAATCTTTGACGAGGCAAAACCTAGCGGAGTTTTCTGAGATACTAAAGAATATTGAAAACTTTTCTGGGGTTATAATACCTATATCAAGTTTTGCAAAAGATAGAGACATTGATTTTAACCTAAAGATAAATGTTTCAGGTCCTTACAAAGAAGGTGCGGTCAAAGGTACATAGTTGCGTACATGTTTTGATACCAGAAACGGAATAAAGAAACGACAACAATGAAAAACAAATAAACTTAAAATGAAAAATACCAAAGTAACATTTCTAATAGTAACGATACTGATGATACTGAGCGTCGCGGGGTATTTTTATGGTTTGTCATATGTATCAAGTCTTGCCGATAAAACCATTCTCAAAAAGCAAGACATAGAGGTTGCTCAAGTAAAACTAAAACATTTATCAAATCTAGATAAAACCTCTAAAGAAAATGCAGACAAAAAAAGCAAGCTAAAAGATGTAGTTTTGGGTGCTGATAAGACAATAGAATTTGTATCATCTATAGAGAAGGTTGCAGAAGATATGAACCTGGATTATAGGACAAACTCAATAGACTTAAAACAAAGCGATCAGCTTTCACAACAAAACAAAGAGTTACTTCAAGTCGTATTTTCTGTAAACGGAACATGGCGAAATGTTGTCAACTTCATAAAGTACATAGAAACTATGCCTAGAATCATAAAGTTTGAAGGCGTAAAGCTTGTAGCTAGTGATAGGACTGTAAATGATTTGGACATAAACAGTAGGGCAGGAGTAAGTCTTGCTAATAGTTCAAATCAATCTCCATCTGCGATATCTTCGTCTTCAACAGTAACAGGTGCGACTTCTAGTGCAACGGTTTCTACGTCTACTCGCAAGACAGCCCCAGTCTCAGTAACCCAGGTCGCTCCGACTAGATCAAATATCTGGAATGCAAACATAACATTCTTTGTTGTAAAAGAGAAAGATAAATAAAGCGTACGTAAGACCTAAAACACACAAAATGAATAGTTCATCAATAATAAATAAAATAAAAAACTTCAGCCTGATCAAAAATCAGCCAGACAGTGATTGGAAGTGTGTCGTTTTTTTGATACTGGCACTATGTATAATATCAATGGCATGGAGTGCAGTTTTTTTCTTGGGTGTAAAAAGTGATATGGACAAGGCTGGCCTTTCTACGGGCGATCCTGCTGTAAACTCATTTGCAGACAAAGAAAAAGACATAGCTGATATAACAGAAAAATACGACCAAAAAATACTAGAGAATCAGCTGATAAAGGACGGAGGGGTCGGGGTACTTGGCGACCCGTCATTATTCTGATATGGTATTGTTGTTAGGCGAGCCAAAACATCTTTGCCTGTCTGACAAGTCAACGCTCTCGTAGTTCAATGGATAGAACTGCGGACTTCTAAGCCGTTAATGTAGGTTCGATTCCTGCCGAGAGCACCAAATAAAAACACCCAGTTAGTAGCTGGGTGTTTTTTGTTGTATCAATATTAACCTTTACACCACCCACCCATTAAGCTATCGTTATCACAGAAACAGTAAAAACTCACCAAACACCAACCACTAATAACTGGAAAGGAAAATGTCATGATAACAATCAGCAAGACAAGATTCCTCAAGGTCTTTGGTTTGATCTTTGAGGCATATGTAAATCGTCAGGGGTTGTTTGCGAAACATACAGCAGATACCTCTGGCCCGCAAAAAACTTTTTGCCCAAGTAAACTTGAAAAGGTTAGCAGGGAACATTTGTACTGGCTGGCGCTAGTTGCGCTTTCAGATAGGAGGACAAACAGTATCCATCTGTATAAAAACTTTGCGACCATGCACGATGAAGATCAGACACTTTTTGTGCAGAGTGTACAACCTTCACTTGAAAAAGCCACTGAACTTTTTCGTGCGTACCAGATAGCTTTGCCTGTGAAGGATATTCGTCTTTTTCTCGAACGTAAATATCACCTCGATGTGTTTTTTGATGGAGATCCATTGAAAATATATGAGGGGGTTGATAATGTTTCTGACTTGATGAAAAAACTCTCCGATATAGGAAAGGCTGCGGGTATCAAGATCATGTTCCCTGGTGCGGCTGAGAAAATATTTTCACTGCTCGCGATGTTCATCAATGAGCTAGTGGAGATTGAGTTCAAGGACCTTGTACCTATCGATGTCTGGGTGCAATCTATATCTGCCTCGACCGGTGTCTTGAAAGGTAAAGGTAAAATCGGGACTAAAGCTTTGAGTAAGCAACTGCGACCCTTGATGGCTAAATCATTTTCTCTTCACATTGAAAATGAGGGAGCGTCCAATGCTACTTGGATTCTTGGAAAGTTCGGATGTACTCATTGCAACCACCAAGACATGTGCAAGTTGTGCCCTGTGTATCATATATGCAAAGGGCCATTCGAAAGGGCTTGTCACCATGAGTCAGGTAACCCTATAGACGCGATACAACTGCCCTTGAAGTTGAAAGGTAAATGTGAAAAATAGACCCTTCGCTGTTTGCGAAGGGTCTATTCTCTATAATAAAAAAGCAGGAGAACATCGTCCTCCTGCTACGGTAAACACCGTCAGTTTTTTCGGTTTATTCTGTGGTTGAACAAAGTTCGACTTTGCCACCAACCTGAGAGTCACCTTTCAGTACAACCCACTTTTTCACCCAGTTAAATGATCTTCCTGTAAACAGGTGTAATCTGTTGACTGAAACTACCCAGATTTTATCACCTATTTTCGGTATACCCACTCTTCCTCTAAAGTGAATGAAACTAGTGAATGATGCCTGGGTGACCCCAATGGTATCTCCTTGGGCAGTGACTTCTTGGAGCCTCGGGTCAATCTCCAATGGCTTTGTGATTGAAACTTCGATAACTCCGGGGCGGATTTTCTTAACCTCAGTCACCTCTCCTTGTTGAGTCACACCATTTCCTTGATCGTAGCTTAGGATTGGTAGTGGGATGAGGAGGTGGACGGCAATGGCAATAACAATAAATGTTAAGACAATACAGACTATTCCAATGATCATATCAATTGCTTTCTTGGTTGTGCTCAAAGAGCGGGTTCCAGTTAAGGTTACTGTTCAACCTGAATGTTGTCAATTTATTGTACCCGTCCACTACATGTGAGACTTACAATTTGTGGTCCTAATTACATGTTATTTGAATAATTCACCTAACTTCGCATTTCACCCTTACAAATGTGGAACCTATCAAAATGCTCTGAGGTATTTGGTTGGTGATATAAAAACAGAAAATCCACCAACTTGTGCCAGCGGTTTTCTGGTTAAAGTTGATGGATTGATGTCACGGATACCGAAACCACATAATGATTGTGGAAGAGTATGAAAGGGTAAACCCTACCGAGACGGCGATGAGAGGCACATCTTTTCGAACAAAACCGTAAACCAACCAACAGATGATCGCCAACAAGTAGATGATTTGCAGTTCGACTGCAACTTTTCCACGAGAGCGATTCTGCTTGATAGTGTAAGCTTGAACGAACGATGACCAAACTCCCAAAAAAGAGAACGTGGTGAAAAGCAGTGGCGAGAATGCCTTAAAGCTCATTCCTGAAAGCAAGATAGCGTAGGCACAAAGGAGCACCCAATCTTTCTTGCTTTTGTTTCCGTAGTAGAAGAATCCAATAGTAACCGGGAGCGAAAATGCTACCCGAAGCCACCCCTGAAACTTCATCGGAAAACTGCCTTGTTGCGAACCGTAGATAAGGAACGCAGTAAACATGGCAAGGAAGGTTATCACCCAAGTTCCCGAAACTGACTGTGCAGACTTGTTTGACCAAATCACACTTGCTTGGCGGTAAAGACCCCGTGATCCAAGTATTCCGAAGAACACTGCCATGTAGCCCACAATATCTTCGATACGCACGTTTGCGTTTCTCCTTTCTTTTGTTGAGGTTTGTTTTCAGCCTCTGATTTGGCTGTATCTTTCAAAGCACGTAATGCTCTCAAAGATACAGCCAGGGTGTTAAAGAACAATACACTATATTATATCATAATATAGTGTATTGTCAACAATTATGTGGGCGATACAGGACTCGAACCTGTGACCTTCACAGTGTAAATGTGTTGCTCTACCAACTGAGCTAATCGCCCGATGAACGATACTATACATTATTTAGATTTTATTTTCAATAGAAAGCATGCTACTGTAGCTATAAACATGACAAAATCAGCTAAAAACCCAACAGTCCTCCTGGAAACCCCAGACTATATGGTTATAAACAAACCTGCTGGTTTGGTGGTGCATCCTGATGGTAAGACCAAAGAGGCGACTTTGTGCGATTGGATCATTGAAAACTATCCAGATATAAAGGGTGTTGGTGAACCATCTAGAACCCCTACAGGTGAGATGGTGGATAGACCGGGCATAGTGCACAGGCTAGACAGAGATACATCTGGAGCAATGATAGTGGTCAAGAATCAAGAAACTTTCGAATATTTCAAGGACTTGTTCAAAAACCATGGTATTCAAAAGAGGTACAATACTTTTGTATGGGGTCACGTTAGTGCAGATAAAGGCGTCATTGATAGACCTATAGGTAGAAGTAAGAGTGATTTTAGAAAATGGTCTGCGGAGCGTTTTGCTAGAGGGGAGTTACGAGAAGCGATAACAGAGTTCAAGGTCATAGAGCGCATTGATAATCATTCGACAACAGCTGGAGGTGTCCAAAAAGGTCATTCATATAAAAACAATGCCAGTTTTCCTAAAAAGTTCACTTTTCTCGATGTATTTCCAAAGACAGGGCGTACCCACCAAATCCGTGTGCATTTCAAAGCTGTAAACCACCCAGTCATTGCTGACACTCTATATGCCCCAAACCATCCAAAAGCTCTAGGTTTTGAGAGATTGGCTCTACATGCTAGACAGCTTGATTTTATTGGCCCAGATGGCAAGGAGGTGAGTATTGAGGCTCCTTTGCCTGAGGATTTTGAGAATGCTTTGAAGGGTCTTTAAAATCGCTTTACTAAAATCCCAAGGTCTGCTATATTGTTTGCCTATATGACTGCTAAGACAAAAACGGCGAAAGCCCCTATCAAAATAGTTTCAAATTCAGCCTCAAAACTGAAGAACTTTGATATGAAAGTTGGTGACACTGTTAAGGTTCACCTTAAAATTAAAGAAAAAGGAAAGACTCGTATTCAGATCTTCGAAGGTATGGTTCTTGCTAGAAAGCATGGTTCAGAAGCTGGAGCAACTTTCACAGTTAGAAAAAACGCCAATGGTTACGGTGTAGAAAGAATCTTCCCACTACATTCACCAATGATCGACAAGGTTGAAGTTACAAAGAGAGCAAAAGTTAGAAGAGCTAAGCTTTACTACATCAGAGACAAAGCCGCTAAAGAAATCAGTAAGCGTATGAAAATGGAAATGATGAGATCAGACAGTAAAGATTCATCATCTGACGATGAAATAGAAGCTGCAAATGCTCCTGTGGTAGAAGAAGTTGAGGAAGTGGTAGAGGATACAACTGAGGCGACTGATACAACAGAAGCTTCTGAGACAGTAGAGGACACTGAAGAAGCAAAATAATCTCCTTGGTCAGTCAATCTCATTAAATCAAAAAACTCCCGCAAGGGTGTTTTTTGTTGTAAATAAACATTTGATTAATTTTGTAGATGTGATTAGATGATTGTGCCCGATATGCTTCGGCTTAATTACTAGAGCTGGACTGCTTTGGTGACCAAAAAGTGCAAATGTGCTGATTTGCCTAACAAAACATTCACTACCCTCCGATTTCGCTTCTACAGCACATGCGACCTCGGAGGGTTTTTTATTTTATAGATATATGTGATATATATAGTGTTACATTGCAAGTGTGCACTTAGGCAAGCAATGAATATGCGCGGGTGTTGAAACTGGTAGACAAGCATCCTTGAGGTGGATGTGCCCGTAAGGGTGTGGAGGTTCAAGTCCTCTCCCGCGCACAGCGAAAGAACCCGTAAGGGTTCTTTTTTGTAATCGCGGAAGGAACTGCCGTGTGGCAGTTCCGTGAGGACTTGAAAAGGTTTTCCCTTATTTTTGAAAATGAGCGTAGCGAGTTTGAGAAAATGGGAAACCTGTACTGGTCCTGTAATGACCAAGTCCTCTCCCGCGCACAGTTATTTTGTGAATTACAAATTCATATCGAACTCATAATCTATTATATTCAATATGTTATAATCAAAACATGTTGAACACTGTAAAAAACAATAAGATAAAATCATTTGCACTGGTCGTAGGAATAGTGATTTTGATATATACGTTTTTTGTGGCTACAGGTAGAAAAGCTGAAGCACCTTCAGATGCTATTGGTATTGCTACAAGTACGCCTATAATAGCTAGCGAGATAGTGGTAGAAAAAAGTATAGTTGATGAAAAAGAATACCATTTGGAAATAAGTACTCCACAGATAAAGGAGCCAGGTAACTCATTTGCACAACAGCTTATAAACAAAAAGATAAAAGAAAGCATTGAAACGTTGGTCAAGGATTTTCGGTTCGAGTTAGAAAGTCTTCAGGAGCTTAGATCAGGAGAAGGTGAAAGTGTTTTTTCTGGTAATGATTTACCAAAGCATTCGCTTATAGTATCTGTAGCAAAAGCCGACTATATTCACAATAAGTATCTCGCGGTTGAGCTAAAGGATTATTCATATATATCAGGCTCCGCGCATCCATTTACACGAACTGTAACACTTAACTATGACCTAAAGACAGGGGATCTTGTCGACTTGGAAAGACTAACCAATAACCAAGAGCGATTTTTAGCAACCGTTTCAAATATTGCAAAGATGAATTTTGAGCAAAAACTCAGCTCATTCTTCCCAGACGGAGTCTTACCAAAACCTGAGAACTTCCAGGTATTCACTATAGAGGATAAGGGCATAAGGTTTGTCTTTGATCAATATCAAGTTGCACCATATGCAGTAGGCGAGCAAAAGTTGTTGGTCGAGTACGATCTTCTTAGTGGTCTACTAAACATTGAGACAAACTAGGTCTCTACTAGCTTTTTTGAGCTTTTTAGTATAAATTAGCTACACACTTGTTATATATCCTTGTGTTTTTGGCTTTCGCCGACTAAGTTTATATCTACAAGTAAAACATGGTGCCCATAGCTTAGTGGTAAAGCCCCGGTCTGTGGATCCGGTTACGAGAGTTCGATCCTCTCTGGGCACCCAAAA
>JAIXXV010000019.1 GCA_027490575.1 bacterium
AAGATTGCATCTCACATTGCTGATACGGGACAAAGGCAACCGGACTTTTTGGCTGTGTGGAACTGGGCTCATGTACTGATAGAAGAGATGGATGGTGAAGAACATTTGATAGTAGATGGCATGCCCAGATCGTATCAAGAAGCACTTGTATTTGATAGTGCTATCACTTTTTATGGAAGACAAAAGCCTACGGTTATATATATAGATGTTAGTAAAGATTGGTCTAGAGAAAGACTCAGTGCCAGAGCCGTTAGCGAAGGTAGAAAAGACGATATAAACCAAGATACTGTAGAGAGAAGATTGAGTTGGTTTGATACCGATGTTTACCCAGCTGTTAAGTTTTTTGAATCACATCCTGGTTATCACTTTGTACATGTAAATGGGGAGCAAAGCGTAGAAGCTGTTACAAAAGACATATTTATGGCTTTGGGTTAGCAGGTTGTAATCGAGTGGTAAACGCCTCATTTTTAGTGTAAAGTTCAGTTTGTAAAGCTTAAAACAAGATTGGATTTCGGCCCAGACTTTATAACCGATAAAATGATACAACCTAAAACACAACAAGATATAGAGACTTTGAGACATGCAGGCGAGATCCTTGCGGGCGTTTTGACGGCTCTAAAAGAGGCTTCTGTGGCGGGTGTAAGCTCAGTGGACTTGGAGAACCTGACTAGGAAACTCATTGCAGAGGCAGGAGCTGTGCCGGCTTTCCTCGGGTATACACCACACGGTGCAGACAGACCTTTTCCAGCTGCTCTATGTTTTTCTGTAAATGATGCTGTGGTTCACGGCATACCAAACGAAACACCATATATCTTGAAGGAGGGGGATTTCGTAGTACTGGACACAGGTCTTTCATACAATGGCCGTATTGTTGACAGTGCAATCACGATAGTAGTCGGAGGTGAAGACAAGACTGATGAAAAAGGTAGAAAACTTTTGGAGTCATCACGAAAATCTCTCGAAGCTGCAATCTTTGCATGTGAAAATTGGAAAAAGGATTTTCCTCAGGGTATAAAGACAGGCGATATAGGTCACGCTATAGAAGAAACATTTTCATACTATAAAAAAACATATGGTTTCAATATGGCTGAATACTTAGGTGGACACGGTGTCGGTTTTTCTGTGCACGAAGATCCTTTTATACCAAACTTTGGAAAAGCAGGGCAAGGTCCAGTGCTTGTACCTGGAACAGTTATCGCTATAGAGCCTATCGTCAATGAAAAAAGTGAAAAGATTTATCTAGACAAAGACGGTTATACAATCAGGACAAAGGATGGAAAGAAAAGTGTACACTTTGAGCATACTATAGTTATTACTGAGGAAGGGGCGGAGGTTTTGACAGTCAACAGGTAGCATATATCAGTTAGCAGTTGCCCGCAAATACTAATAACTGTTAATTGATAACTGCTAATTGTTAGCTGTTGAGGTATAATATTCTCAAATGGACAGAGAATCTTTAGAGTCAAATATTTCTAGCGGCGCAACTTCATCAGCACAGTCGTCTGTGTCAAAATATGAAGGTCAAAGTTTTTCTTCTGTAGAGGAAGAGTTGAATTATTTGCGAAGAATGGTGTTAGAAAAAGAAAATCAGATGAGGGAAGGTCGCGCCACAAGAGAGGGTCACGCCGAGGTCAACGGCGAAGATGTTATCGAGACTGAGGGTTCAAGAGATGTGGCTTTTGAAAGAGAACAAATTATCTCAGAGGAGATTGCGCACTATAGCCAGCAAAATGCCGATAGGGTTTTGCATGAAAAATTCAGTGCATCTCCGCAAGAGCAATGGGAAATCATACTTGAATTGTCGCCAGAGCAACATGATAAAAAGATGGAGGAGTTGATGGCCATAATCCATGAAAAGGGTGTTTTAAATGCTATACAGATTGCTAGGGGTTTCAACAGTGCTCATCTGGACGATGATTTTCATAGGTTTTTGGTTGAATATATCAAGAAAGATATATCTATAAAAGGTATCAAAGACAGTGATCCTAATATAAAAGCGCTAAAGCGTACTCTTTTTGAGGTGGCACTTCCTGAGTCAAAGGGTGACAAAAACGAACAGCGAAAAAATCTAAAGGAGCTATTGTCTTCAATGGAGCAGTTTTATGCTGGCATGTTTTCTGGTGCAGAAAAAGATGCACACATACATCCTGATAGAAATGCGGACAATCATTTTGCAATAGAACTCGCTGTTGCTGACGGAAGTGATGAGTTTGTTTTTTACGTATCTATATCAGATGGCAAGAAAGACTTGTTCGAGAAGCAGTTCTTGTCTATATTTCCAAACTCAAAGATTACAGAAAAGAAAGACGATTACAATATTTTCAATGATGAAGGTGTATCACTTGGAACTATAGTTAGACATTCACGAAGAGAGATTTATCCGATAAAAACATACGAGCAATTTGATTATGATCCGTTGAATGTGATTTTGAACGCATTATCAAAACTGACTAAGACAGGCGAAGGCGCTTCTATCCAGATAGTCCTAAACCCAACAGGTGACTACTATACAAAGACATATAAGACAGCTCTCGATGATATACAAAAAGGTGAGTCGGTGAAAAAAGTGACGGATATAAGGCATAGTACCTGGGGCCAGTTTACAAAGGCTTTCAAAGAAGTGAGTAAAGATGCTGTAAAAGAGCTTGGTGCCAATATAGCTGGATCTGATAGCAAGAAAGAAGACAAGCCAAAACCTATAGACAATATTGCTGTGGAGCAGATTACTCAAAAGATTTCTACACCTATAGTTGAAGCCAATATACGTATTGCAGTATCGGCGCCTTTTAGAAGTAGGGCTGAGGAGATATTGTCAGGTATTGAGTCTTCATATGGGCAATTTGAAAATAGTCTTGGAAATGCTTTTAAGTTTGAGCGACAAAAAGATCTTGGTTTGGCTGAGATGTTGCACTCATTTACATATAGGAAGTTTGTAAAAGCAGATAGCTTACCTCTATCTATACGTGAGATATCTACTATCATGCACTTTCCAACAGAAAGTATACAAGGTGCTCATCAGCTCAAACAGTCAAAAGCAGGAAGTGCACCA
>JAIXXV010000030.1 GCA_027490575.1 bacterium
ATGCTGTGACCACATAAGATAGAAGTATGAGTGCAAGGTACTTTAAATACCTAGCGTATTTTTCATAAGGAGTATAAACCTGCAAAGCCAAACTTGTTACACCAAAAAATATGACAAGCAGGGCAAATGATATGCCAGGAAATATCAACTGAAAACCTTTTGCCATAGCTCCGAGATTTGCGCCTATGTTGAAAATATTTGCAAGTATCAAAAGCAAAGTACTAAAGTACAAAGCTTTTTTTGAATAATGAGTGCGGATATTAGCAGCAAGACCCTGCCCTGTCACAATACCGATACGCGCACACATCTCTTGCACAGTAGACATCAAAGGAAAAGTAAACAATGCGAGCCATGTGAGTCCAAATCCAAAACGGGCTCCGGTCTGAGAATACGTCGCAATACCTGAAGGATCGTCATCTGAGGCACCAGTTGTGAGGCCGGGTCCAAGCACATGCCAAAACTTCTTTATACTTTTAGGAGCTGATTCAATATCTCTAACCACCTCGTTTACACCACGCCTAACAGCATCTTCCACAGAGTGCTCTACCCTCTTTTCAAAATCCTTAAACTTATTGTATTCGTTATTAAACTCGTTTGTCATTTTTATTTATTGTATGAGAAAGTACCATAGCTATAGTGAAAAATACAAAGCCATATGCGCAAGTCGAAAGTCCTAGAAAAGACCATTCGAAAGTACCGGCTAATGATTGTCTAACTTCATCTAATACATAGTATCCAGAGTATATAAATCCTACTATAGAAACTATAACTAGTTTTTTAGCTGAGCTATTTTTGAAAACTAATATAGTCGACAAGATAAAGAGAGTTAGGAAAAGTGCGAAGCCAACATAGCAAGCAGGTGTACCAAAGAAAAGTGGACAAGTAGAACCAAAGGCACATTCTTGATTGAAAAATTTTACCCCACTTAGATAACCTGAGAATAAAGTACCCGAAAGTGTAACTGCGTATAATATGTATTTGAGTGTTTTTGATGTGTTCATTTGATTTGATTATATCATAAAGAAAATAGACTAGATGCTATGTGCAATCTAATCTATATCTATTTTCAAATACTTCCTAAGAAAGTCGAACGTTTACATATCTCCCAATATAAGCCAGTCAAAAGTAGTAATGTCTTCTGGTAGACCCATTTTTTCAATCACTATCTGTGAGTATTTTTGTCTCAAAGGATCATTCCTCAATTGCATACTTTCCATATCATTTGACCAAGCAATACATATGTCCTGTGAAGGTACGTCAAAATTGCTTTTTATAAAATCAAAGTATTCCTCATCTGTTTTTTCGGCACCGGCAAAGTCAAACACCTTATCAAAATCCAACTTCAAAAATTCAGAAAGTTGATTGTCCAACGATGACTCTGTACCGACTAGATACTCCCCAAGATTTCCTGAGGCTTTTGCCCTTAGCTTATCAAAAAATCTTGGTAATGCGATAATGTCACTGTATCTTTCTTTTGGACTTCTCGGTTTTTGTGTAATTAGATTGTTTATCATTTTTTTATTATTTATTTTACTTAATGATAATTGATATTAATGATTTAATCTAGTGCAACTTGAATTGTAAGAAATCAATATCATGAAGGTAAAACTATAGAGAGGCAATTTATTCTAGACTATATTTACTCTTAAAGAGTGCTGAGCACAAAACTAAAAATAGCTATTGAAATTACGCTTCCATAAATTAAACCTTTATACACGCTCCTGCGAAGAGTGCCGTCTCTCCTTTTAATATCAATATATAAAATTGAAAACAAGACGATGATACCAGAAATCGATATTATTGCCGGCTTGATATTAGAACTTTCCGGAACCACCTGACTTATCAAGTAAAAAAATAAAAGTTGAAAACCTGGTAAAACTAGGGTTACAACTGTCCTCTTAACAAGATAATACTTATTGATTGAATCATCAATAACCACTTGAGGCTTTCTTTCTAAAAAGAAAAAATACTCTATTAGAAAATAAAAAATTATGTATACACCCATTTCACCAAACCCAGGAGAATAAATGTAACTAATTCTTGCAGCCAATAAAATAACTAAGCCCCTAATAATATGTGTCATGAAATAATAATATCATGATTCCACCATCCTATCACCCCGTAGAAAAACGCTTTATATAAAATAGGCGTTTTTCTACTGCACGACTTGATTTGATTTATCAAATCAGAAGTGCGCTTGTTGCGCGAGTGATGGGACTCGAACCCACGGCCTCTTCCGTGACAGGGAAGCGCTCTAACCAGCTGAGCTACACCCGCATTTATTTAAACCTTAAAATATCAGCTTTTTAGTGATAATTAATGATTGTGAGTACCATTATACATAATTTCTGATAATTTCAAATAGCTCTAATCGTTAATTAAAAGGCACTGTTCAATGATTACAAAGAACAGTGCCTTGTGCACTCATGACAGATTTAACCGCAGACTGGAATCGATACACACACCCCGCTGTCTTCCAGATACTTGCATATCTCTCCAAAGCACCTGAAGAGCTGGTCGTCGTCATTACAGACAACTAGCTCACACAGAGACTGACCGATCTCAATCTCCGATGCAGCATTACTGATCCTTTCATCAATGTTACCCCTGGCACTGTCCCTTTTGATCAACCTTCTTCTTAAGGTATCAGTATCAGAGACGCTAACAAAGATAGAAAGCACCGAGACCCCCCTCTCTTTGATCCAAGCAGACTTCAGTATTTGAGATGCACCATCGACATCAACGTCCATGATTACCGCCCCTCCGCTATCAAAGATTTTCTCCACAGCGCCAAATGTTGTGCCGTAAAAGTTTCCATGGACATTTGCCCATTCTAAAAACTTTCCAGTGGAAATCATTCCTTGAAATGTTTCAATATCAACAAAGTGATAATGCTCTCCATTCACTTCGCCTTCCCTTGGCTTCCTTGTAGTCGTTGACACCGAGAAAATGAGCATGGTGTAAATATCTCTCAGCATCTTGATTAGGGTGTTTTTACCCGCACCAGACGCACCCGATATCACAACCATTGTACCTTTAGCAGTTTTGGTTTTTTCTTTCACTTATCACCTCCTTGTTTGTGGTTTGTTTGTCAGTAACTATCCCAGTTATATAAAATGATCAAATCTGTGTCGAGGGCGGGGGTCGAACCCGCGACCGCAGCTTTATGAGTGCTGTGCTCTACCGCTGAGCTACCCCGACATTTACTTACATAATGTCTTGCCTATGCTAACACCGCCAATAAGCCAATCATATATGTACGGCTCACTATAATACATTAGACGACTTTTTTCAACACCTCCACAGTTTCCTCAGGACCAGCAACTGACACACATAGAACATCAGTACTAGCCACCGAATAGTCATTACCTCCCTCAAACAATGCATCTCCAAAAAACACCGCTTGGTCAGCTTCGAGCCTTAAGTGTTCAAGCAACTTTTTCACCCCAAAAGCCTTGTTGATACCAGCCTTTACTATATCTATAGAAGTCGATCCTCCTATCTTTATTTCGTATTGAGGTATTTTCTTGATAAGTTCTTTAATAATATTTGATCGAATCTTCATATCAGGATCCCAATCTTTCTTTAGCTCATAATGAGCCGATTGACCTAGTCCTGAAAATGTTATTTGCGAACCTCTATCCTCCACTATCTCACCGTAAGTTTTTTC
>JAIXXV010000007.1 GCA_027490575.1 bacterium
ATCTGTGCTTGGTCACCCTTTACTACACCATCCAAATATTCGGCTGGATTTGGGTATTCTGATGCTCTTTTAGCAATATAAGCATGAGCATCTACATAAGCCTGAACTGCATCTTTATCGTATGCTACTTCGTTGCCGTCTGCATCGTAAGCGACATCACCACGAATGGTGACTACGGATGGGTTTAGTTTAAAAATTGCGTAAGTAGTATTTATCATGCCGCAATCTCCATAAGAATCATTGTTGACTGTCTTAAATTAGCGTGTTGTGCTTCTAATGTAAAAGAAGGGTTTCCTGTAGCCATTTGAGTTTTATATGTAACTGAGCTAGTAGTTGCTGGTGAATCTAATAATGCACAAGTATATGTGCCATGAGCATTTTGCAGATACATATTTATACGAGCATCTACATATATTTCAGTTGCTCCTCTTAAAGCACGCCACAATCCATAAGTGTTTGAACCTGAAGTTATAGGTGATAAAGTTTGGCAGATTATTACAGCAATTTTACTTGTTGTGCTTGTAGGTGTAATTGATAAAGATAAACCAGTATCAACATAGGAAGTAGATGTTGTTAATGTTGATAATGAATAAGTAGTTTGAACCACTTGCAACACAGAACCAGTAGGTAATGCGGCTTTAGGAATAGACTGACCGCTAGAACCTGTGGTTAGGACTGTTCCTGATACGGCTGGTAAGGTTAATACAGTAGTACCAGCAACGGCTGGTTCTTGTAATGTAACTGAACCGCTCGTACTTCCTTGAAGAACGATTGACATTATTGAATCTCCTTAAACTTGCAATTATCCATATGCCACCTTTTCATTGGGCCAATATATCCAGTTTTATCACAATGCTCACATTTTACTTTAGGAGCATTTTTATTTGTTTCACTAATTTTTTTGCGTGTTTCTGCGGTTACTACATAACCAATTCTACTTTTGGCTCGTTTTGCTTTTTCTTCAGCAGAATGTACTCTACCAAGATGTGCTTTACGAACCGCTTCAATTACATGAGGTAATTGTTTTTTTCCTTTAAAAAGACTGACACATCCTTTTTGAAACCTAGTTTTTTTGCCAGCTTCATTAAGAACAATGTTAATTTTTGCTTGCACTTCAGGTTTGTGCCTAAACCCTTTTTTAGCCAAACTTATTTTGGCTTTAGTTTCGGGTGTTTTTGCACCAAATTTTTTGCCTAATGCAGATGGTGGCTTTCCACCGCCTTTGACCAAGTTCCAGCCAATTCTATCTTCAGAGCGTAGCTTTGCTTCAATTTCTAAACAGTAATCTTCTTCACCAATCAACACGACCTTTTTAACCAAATTGTCCCAGCCGTATTTATTAATGGCATTTTTAAGATGAACATTGGTTTTCAGGCTTTTGTGCGTATTCCAACGATAGTCAACATTATTGGACACGCCAACATACCCCTGACTAAATATGTCAGTATGGTCTTTGTGGGCTATCCAATAAACAGAAGTCATTTGTATATTTTAGTGGTTTTCATCTTACAATACCACCCATCTTTGACCGCTAGGAACGGTAACTGTGATACCTGCGTTAATCGTGATTGGCCCAACAGATGATGCGTTCTTACCTGTAGATAGCGTGTAGTTTGTAGTAACCGTTACACCGTTCTCCACGAACACCTCATCCCCACCACCACCAGTAGCACCACCGCCTAATTGACCCCATGCACCGCCTTGATAGCCTTCAAACTGTGAAGTAGTGGTGTTATAACGAATCTCTCCATCTACGGGGCTTACTGGGCGTTCTGCTGTAGTTCCTTTTGGAATCAACATAAACCCTGTGCCGCCAAATGTGGGGTTTACAAATGCAGTAGTAAATTGCGTGTATTCAATAGCATCGCCAGCTACAGAACCAGCGACTAAATTAACAATTTTGTTTGTATTTAGGTCTAGGTTCCCTGTCATTGGGGTCTGACCGTCTGCCGCTACCGAATCAGTAAGGGCGGCAGCCAAATCGTTCATGGTGTTATTAGCCCATGAGCTAGATATAGTTGTGCCTGTAACTACGGGATTTCCCGCAGGTAGTGAATATACGCCTGACCCGTTTCTACTCATTGATTGCTCCTTGTACGCCTTGTGTAGTCAACATACGAGCCATGTTTCTTAGCTCTGCGTCTGTTAGTTTTGGAATATTTCGTGTTGCTCTGCCCAGACCATAAGCACCCATACCAACTAAGCGTGGGCTAGTTAATGGCAATGCGGCTAATGCTGCGGGGTTTACTGTTAAAGCACCGCCAGCACCAATACCTAAAGCTGCACCTTGTCCTGCCAACCCTCTTGGGGTAAACGAGCTAAGTGCTTGACCAGCCAACGCAGGCATCAAATCTTGACCACCTTGTTGTTGTAATGCACGAGCAAGTTCTAATCGATAGCCATAATTTGTATTGGCGTTATTGCGGGTCAAAGACTGTAGTTTACGAATAGCGGTGTCGGCTGCACTTCTGTTGCCTAAAGACAACGCTCTTTCAATCTCACGCTCAAGGCTTAATGCTTCTTCATACGCTTTCATTGTTTTAGCGTAGTTTTTGTCTTGAGCCACAATCGTATCTTTAACAGTATTACGAACAGAAGTTACTGCTCGTTGTACTTGTCTTTGCATTGGACTATCAGGATATAGGGCATCTAAACGCTGTTTAAGAGCATCCAATCCTTCTGCTGTGTGCAATGCGGGGTCTTTTTGCCATGTTTTTACAACATCTTCAAGTTCGCCAATCTTATTAATTTCAGCAGAACCAATCTTAAATTGTGAACCTGTTGGTGTTTTGACCTTAAGGCTTTCTACAACCTCGTCAAGTTTGCCTGTAATTGGTGCAAAGTCTAATTTAGGTGGCATTTTTGGTAATGGTTTGCCAGCACGAATCTCAAGGTCAGGCATAGTGCTAGTAATACCTTGACGATAAGCCTGACTGCGAGCAGCTCTCATATTAGACAACGCATCTTTAGCTTGGTCTAATACATCCATTGCAGGCACTTCGCCACGAATATTTTGCAAGAACGCTTGATTTCCTTCACGCCCCGCTTTTATAGCTTGTGATATAGATTCTTCGCCTGCACCTGTAGTAAGTCCTAGTCCTCTACGGATAGCCCCACCTGCTGCTTGTATGCCACGCCCAATAACAGGAATTGCAGTACCGATTGCACCACCTGTGGCTACATTTTGTGCGGCTTGTTGATACATTGGCAAACCTGTTTCGCCTGTTTCTACAGGTTGCATAGCACCACTAATTGCACCAACGGCTGCACCTTGAGCATAAGGATTAGCACGAGCAAAGCTAGGAATCATGCCTACGCCTTTTGCTACACCTGCGGCAGGCAATACAGCACCACCTATACGACCACCAATATATGACGCTGGATTGGCTTCTTCGTAAACTTGTGATTCTTGGGCTAAACGCTTAACTGCTTCACTTACGCCACCTTTACCGCCTGTAACCCCTTGTGCAACAGCTAATAATGGGTCAACTACAGAACGAGTAGCACCTGCTGCAAACGATTCTAAAGGTCTAGGGGTTGGCTGTACATTTAAACGCACACCACGCACAGGACGACCAACTGCTGCACCACCACCCGTTTCTGCAAATTCTGATTGGGTAGGTTGTGGCTTTAAAGACAATAAACCTTCTGTGGAAACTTTAGATAAATCTCCAGCTTTTAAAGCCATTAAATCAGCGTCAGAAAGTTTGGATAAATCCATTATTTATTCCTTTGTTGTCTGCGGGCAATTTCAGCATCAATAGCGGATTGGCTTGGCAATCCAGTTGGCTTTTCTTGTTTTTCTACTTTAGGTTGTTGCCCAATAGGTTGAGCACCTAAACCAGAACCACGCCCTGCGGCAATACCAATATCTCGTTCTGCTTGTTCTCTAGCAGCAGCTTTTTGAGCAATTTGTTCAGGTTTGTCACCAAACACAGGGAAGAATGTACGATTGTTTCTTTGAACTTCTTGCTCAGTAGCAGCAGCACCAGTTTTAAAGCGTAGGTAGGCTTCTGACCATTGGTCTTGGGCTTGTTTATATTGTTGTGCAGAAGCAGGTATAACAGGGTTTGCAACGCCACCAGCCAATCGAACTGCGGTTTGACTTCTAAATGATGTTGGGTCAAAACCTTGTGCTTCAAGCGTATTAACTGCGTTGCTTGCACTAACCATTTGGCTTTGAAAAGCAGAAGCCTTACCTTGTGCCTCAGTTAAATCTTTACCGCCTGCCTTGTTTGCTTTATCAAATTCAAATCTTTCACGGTCAAGCTGTAATTGAGCTTGTTGATATGGCGTAATTTGATTCTTAAATTCTGTAAACGAACCTTTAAAACCTTGTGATTTAGCAAA
>JAIXXV010000004.1 GCA_027490575.1 bacterium
ATCTGTTGGATTTTTTGACATAGCATTTGTAGATGCATCAAAAGAAAAATATCAATATTATGTTGAACAATCATTAAAACTCTTAAAGAAAGGAGGTGTCGTTGTTATAGACAATACTTTATGGAAAGGCTTGGTACAGTACAACAATACGGCAGACAATGGTGCAGAACATTTGAAAAAATTTAATCAATGGCTACATCAAACCTATGGTGAAAATGTGTGCATAGTTCCTGCTTGGGACGGTATAAGCATTTTGTATAAACAATAATCATTTATTTGGCGCGCCTATACTCAATTGATAACTGCTAATTCTTAATTACTTAAATTTGATATAATAAAAATATGAATATATTTGTAACACGAAAGATACCACAGATCGGATTAGATATGCTTAGTAGAAAAGGGTACAAGGTTGATATGGGGGATTTTAAAGTTCCTCCTACAAAAAAGGATCTTGTTAAATATATCAATAAGTCGGCCAAGAAAGGGATAAAGTACGATGCTTTACTTACACTTCTTACTGACCCTGTTGACGGTGAACTTTTGGATATTATAGGTCCTCAACTTAAGATTGTTTCAAACTACGCTGTTGGTTATAACAATATAAACTGTGAAGATGCAAAGAAAAGAGGTGTTGTCATTACAAATACTCCAGGTGGTTTTAGTGATTGTATCGCTGAGCACACTGTAGCAATGATACTTGGTCTTACTACAAGACTTTCTGAGGCAGATAGATTTGTCAGAGCTGGCAAGTACAAAGGGTGGGACCCAATGATCCTTATAGGAACAGACATAAGCAAAAAAACCATAGGTATACTTGGAGCTGGAAAGATTGGCGAGAGAGTTGCTATGCACTTAGGAAAGGGTTTTGGTATGGACGTGATCTACTATGATGTAAAGAGAAATGAAGTCCTTGAGAATGACTATGGAGCTGTTTACTATGATACACCTGAGCAAGTTATACAAAAGGCAGACTTTGTAAGTCTACATGTGCCATTGCTACCTAGTACTACACATCTAATGAATTCAGAGAGGTTTGCAATGATGAAGCAGGGTGCGTATCTTATAAACACTGCAAGAGGTCCTGTTGTAGAAGAAAAGGCTCTTGTGGAAGCTCTAAAGTCTAAAAAGATTGCAGGCGCAGGTCTAGATGTATTTGAATTTGAACCAAAAGTTTCTAAAGAGCTGATGAAAATGGATAATGTAATCCTTACTCCACACATTGCATCTGCTAGAGAGAGTGCAAGAAACGAGATGGCAACTTTAGCTGCTCAAAATATCATAGATACTTTTGAAGGTAGGGTAGCAGTTGGTTGTGTGAATGTTTAATAACTGTTTAGAAAAGTTTTTGAGGCACAATTTGTATGCGTAATATAAATTATCAACAACTCATTTACTAAAAATCTGATATACTAATATACATATGCCTCCTGTTTGTTTAAATACTACTAACAAAAGAAATTATCTAATACCAAAGATCGGAGTTTCTGGATCTGCTGATATGGGATTTTTGGGTAAAGATGCTTACGATGCTGCCAAGGAGTTGGGTAGAGAGATTGCAAGGCAAGGAGCTATCATGATGTCCGGTGCTACTACAGGTTTCCCTTTTTGGTCTGCTATGGGTTGTAAAGAAGAATGCGGTGTATCTGTCGGTATGTCACCTGCAAGTAGTCCTAGAGAACATGCAGAGGTCTACAGACTACCTTTGGAGTATATGGATTTCATAATCTATACAGGTTTTGGTTACAGTGGTAGAGACCTTCTTTTTACACGTTCATGTGATGCTATCATTATAGGTCCTGGGCGTATTGGAACATTTCACGAGTTCACTATCTCATTTGAAGATCAAAAGCCTATAGGTATCTTGGAGGGCGATGGACAATGGGCTACCGATGATATCATCAAGACTATGATTGAGCATGCACATAGACCTAACAGCAAAGTTGTTTTTGATAGTGATCCAAAGAGACTTGTAGCTAAGCTCATTGACCTGATTGCAGCTGATAGAAAACTTTTGAGAGGGTATAAAAACTACGATGGTGTTGAGGCTCCAGGAGAAAGCTTCATTATGTAAAGTTTTGATACTGAAAGTATTACGTGTCTAAAACGCTCATCGGTACTATCTAAAATTAAATATATTTAAATGATGAAAAAACGCCTCTGGGGGATTGGACCCAGGGGCGTTTTAGTTGAAGACTAAACTTTCTGCGAGCTCCTTGGCAAGCTCTTCGAGTCTCAATTCAATGACAAATACAGGTTTAGGTTTAGGACCAAAGCTTCCTGATCTGATATCACGAATCGCCGAGCTGAGATCAGCTGGAGGTATCTGCTCATGAAAGGTTTTGGACCTCAAGAGCTCTTCTTTGAGTTGAGTTATCTCAGCCTCTATCTCCTCAGTACGTCTTGTAAACTCACGACTTGTTCTTAGTGCCGTGTGTGAAGGTCTGTCGTATTTGCTTCGAGCTTTTTGAAGTGCTTCCAAGGCTTCCGGTCCTTCTAGCCTAGCTTCTTCTATTGCATGGGCATCTGCCATATTCATCGGTGGGATTTCTCTATTCATAAAATTAAAGAGTTAATTGTTAAAGATCTATTATCTGGTTAGTCGGTGTTTTTTATAATTCTATATTTCATTTACAAATTGGTCAATAAATAAACCACTCAGTAGGTGAGTGGTTTATTTTGTATTGCAGTGTCTGTAAACTTGACCTGGATTATTCTGTAACTTGTTTTACAAGCCTTTCGAAACTTTCAGGGTTTGTTTGAGCTAGCTCAGAAAGGATCTTTCTGTCTACTTCGATGTTTTTCTTTTTCATTGCACCCATGAACTTACTGTAAGTTTGTCCAAGCGGTCTAAGCGCTGAGTTGATTCGAACATTCCATAGTCTTCTGAAGTCACCCTTTTTATCTCGTCTGTGAGCAAAGGCACTTGTATATGAGTGAACTAGTTGTTCATATGCTAGTTTTTCTTTGTTTTTTCTACCATTTCTAAAACCTTTAGCTTGTTTTAGGATATTTCGTCTTGTTTTTAGTGCGTGTACACCTTTTTTTACTCTTACCATGTTGGCTTATGATTACTTTAGATAAATAAATGACTTATATAGACGCTTGAGCAAGGAATCGTCTCTTTGCTTGTTGAGTCATAACTATGCTTTGTGTTCGACCTTTTGCAATACTCTTTCTACCACTATCTTTTGAGTTGAAGTGGTTTTGACCTGCTTTTCGTGAAAGGATCTTTCCGTTTTTTGTAACTTTAAGTCTTTTTGAAAATGATTTGTTTGTTTTCATTGAGTTGAGTTGTATGAATCTTTACTCGGTCTGCAAAGGTTTTAACCTGTGAGAACCTTGTAAATGACCATGTTTACGCGAGGCGTCTTCGTGACCACGAAGAACTTTTAGTGCCTTGTTGTTAATAATTTCCTTGTATTGGGAGACTTTGTATCTTGAAACTGAGTAAATCTAGGCTTTTTCTACTACCAAGCTAAGTCCCTTGGGGCTCTTTTTGGCAGGTTCTGAAATCTTGTAGTCGACACTTATAAGTCTAAGTAACCGCTCCAATCTTTCCTCTAGAAACTTTTGATCTAGGTACTTTGTACGTCCTGTTAGGAATAAGTCTATCTTGATTCGGTGACCTTCAGCTAACCATTCAGAGGCTCTTTTAGCCTTTAAAATAAGGTCATGTTCTCCAGTACCTATCTTGACTTGCAGACTTTTGACTTCAACTGTCTTGGCGTTGGCTTTAGCAAGCTTTTGCTTCTTGTTTTCGTCGTATTGAAATTTACCATAATCTGCTATTTTTGCAACAGGAGGGTTGGCTTTAGGGGATATTTCTATGAGGTCCAGGTTGCTCTCTTTGGCAAGCTTATAAGCGTCAGCAAAGCTCATTACGCCAAGGTTTTCGCCCTCAGCTCCTATAACTCTGAGTTCATTCGCCCTTATCTGGTTATTTATTCTTACTTGTGGTGTCGCCAATGTTTTCTTTATATTTACTTAAAATGTTAATGATTTTGTATTTATACCATGTTTTTGGCAATTTTGCACCTAAAATCATGTTAGATGGATGTTTTAGCTATAGGAACTTTCTGATAGGCCAAACAAGCAATTCTTTGAATTTACTGATTGAAGACCTGTTTTCCCAGTGAAATAAAGTCAGTTTATCCGCATTCTTTAGGTCCTTTATAAATATTTGATCTAATTCTTGGGCGCATATCTTGTTAGTACTAATGATTGCAGATTCAAAATTATATCTTAGGCTTATATTGTCCAGGTTCATTGTTCCAATCATTGACCATTCATCATCAATCACGGCAGTTTTTGCATGTATCATTTTTTCATATCTATATATATGTATGCCTTTGGAAAGTAGTTTATGGAAAAATGTATGAGACCCTGTGTCTACTAGGGGATGGTTTGAAACTTTTGGTATCAGAATGTTTACCTCAACACCTCTCTTCACGGCTAGTAGCAAAACTCTTTCAAGTCTTCTATCTGGTAAGAAGTAAGGGGTGGTAATATTTATTTTTTTATCGGCTTGGCGGATTGCATCTATGAATCTTCTATATACATATCGTTCACCAATGAGCGGTGCTTGTGTTATATATGAAAAACCATCAAGTCCAGTTTTGTATTGAGTACCTAGTCTAAGACTGTGCTTCTTATAGACTTTCTTCCATGACCTATCAAATACACTTGAGGCCTGATCAACAACTGATCCGGTTATCTTTATGCAAGTCTCACGCCAATCAACCATCTTCTTGTGTATACAGACGCCACCAGTAAACATGGTCTTTCTATCGACTATCAAAAGCCTTCTGTGGTTTCTAAAGTAAAGCAGTTTTTTATTGTATTTAGAAAAGGGTAGCATCCAGTTAAAAAACTTTACTTTTACCCCAGCATCATGAAGGGCGTCTATATATAATGATTGTCCTAGTCCGCGACTATACATTGAGTCAAACATTAGTTTTACTGTTACGCCTTCTTGGGCCTTTTTTATAAATATATCCAGAAACTCTTTTCCGTATTGGTCAGGTTCAAATAAAAACTGTTCCATGTATATGGATTCTTGGGCTGATTCACACATTTTTCTCATTGCTTGCCATGCTTCTTGAGTCGTAGTGGTGATGTGCCATCTGGTGTGTTCTGCATCGTCATCTTTTCTTCTAAGAATTCCAAGTTTGTTAACGGTATTCTTCGCAGTATTTTTGATAGATTTTAGGTCAAACATTTTCATATGGTATTATATACAGTATATGACCAATTTAACATTCACTCAATCAATGCAACAATTCGCACTTGAATCATTTGGACAAGGTGTATTGCAGGCTGCACTTATCATTTTTATATTTATGTCAGGATTTTTTCTATTCGCTCTTATGCGAAGGAGAAACGATATTGCTGATATCATATGGGGGATAGGGTTTATAGTAGTGGCTTGGACAAGTGTATGGTCTTTTGGTGCTATGTACGATGGTGTAAGTGGAGAGTTGAACTTGCAAATGCTTTTGGTGGCAGGTGTAGTAACGCTATGGGGACTTCGACTGGCTACTCACATATTTATCAGAAACTATAAAAAAGAAGAAGATTTTAGATATAAGAAGTGGAGAGAGGATTGGGGTAAATGGTTTATACCAAGAAGCTACCTACAGATATTTATACTTCAAGGTTTTCTGATGTTACTTATTTCAGTACCTGTTATTGCTCTAGCTTCATATGGTAAAGGTACAGTTTCATTTGTTACTTTGCTAGGTTTGCTTGTATGGATTGATGGATTTATATTTGAATCATTTGGTGACTATCAGCTAAAGAAGTTTATCTCGAATCCAGAGAACAAAGGTAAGATTATGAAAAGTGGTTTGTGGAAATACACTAGACATCCAAACTACTACGGTGAAGTTTCTCAATGGTGGGGAGTGTACCTGATGTGTCTACCCTTGATCTGGCCACTATCTATCATTGCCATCATTGGTCCTCTTACTATCACTTTCTTGATACTTAAGGTTTCAGGCATACCTATGCTTGAGAAGAAGTATGATGACAATCCTGAGTTCCAAGAGTACAAAAAAGTCACAAATGCTTTCTTTCCTTGGTTTCCAAAAAACAATTAGTAATTAGTAATTAATAATTATCAATTGACTGGAATTAAGAATTTTCGCACTTGACAAAATCAAGGTAGCGCCGAAAATCTCTGCTACCTGCTACCTGCTACCTGCTACCTGCTACCTGCCCCTGTAGTAGTCGTCCCATGCTACTAGCTTCCATCTCTTTTCAAGTGGGTAAA
>JAIXXV010000028.1 GCA_027490575.1 bacterium
CAGGTAGCAGGTAGCAGGTAGCAGGTAGCAGGTAGCAGGTAGCAGGTAGCAGGTAGCAGGTAGCAGGTAGCAGGTAGCAGAAATTTTGCGCGACTTGATATTTTGTCAAGTGCTAAAATTCCTAATTCTTAATTTGTCCCCTGCCCATAACTGCTCTCTGTCATCTGATAACTGTCAACTGTTATCTGGTACCTGCTAACTGACCAACCCTGCGCACTCATTAAACTTTCTTACACTTACATTGTATAGGTCAATACTCTTCTTCAAGTCTTCAACTTTAGTATTATAATCAACGACAAGGGTATTGTACTCGCTAGCTGCATTTGTATAAGCTTCTCCTGTAAGAGTGTCTATCTCTGCTTTTTTAGAACTTATTGATTTTTCAAGTATGGCAATATCTTCTTTGAGATTTTCTATGTGATTTTTTGTTTTAATATTTGGAGAGTCACAAGAGTCCAAAGGCTTCCCGAATTGTTGGACTATAATCCATTGTTTTCTACCTTGGTATGTACCTTGTCCGACAGCAACTCCTATGTCGAGAAATCTCTTGTCGAGTATATTTTTCTTGTGTCCTGGACTTGCCATCCACGCAGCGACCACTTGATCGTCACCGGCAAAAACACCTAGAGCTAGATTTTCTCCAACCACTATATATTCGTATCCTGCTTTAGATGCTCCGTCAGCGACACCTTCACCACTAGGTGATATGTGTTGAAAATACTGATTCTTAAACATGTCTTGGAGTTTTGATTCTGCAGATTTTTTAAGGTTAGGATCAACAGCTAAAAATCCTAGGCCCGCATTAGTTCTTTCTATATTTGTATAATACACGATACCTTGGATAGTGAGGCTTTCCTCTTGCTGATTTGAAGTTACAGGGCTCATGCTTCCATCAGGTACTTGTATTGTATTTTTATCTATAGGCTTAGTGTTGTTTTGAATCTGATCAATAGCAGTACCGCTTTCTGTATTTGATTTAGTCGTATTTGAAGTGTCTAGCAAAGGTGCTGACGAACTACCACCTATAGTTGGAATATAGTTAGTAGGAAGTCCATTGAAAAGTGTCGTAGAAGTGGCATTAAGTATATCTTTAAAAATAGCCTTAAATGAATCAGAATATGAAGACTCTAAGTTTGAAAATTTGGCAGGTATACCTTGTATGGGCTCTCTAAAATAGAAAAGGGTGCCAAAAAAGACTAACAATATGATTATGTAACGGGTTAGAAACATTTCGATAATTATATCATGTTTTATTTACCTTGATATCGAGGATCATGTTGGCGTTTGGGCCTTTATATCAAGGCCTCGTGTGCTAGTTCCAATACAGCTTCTTTGGTCTTAGCGACCACCAAAAACCCGCTATTGTGACAGAACACAGCACCTTTGACACCCGTGACTTTTTCAAGCTCTCCATCCCTCTTACCTCTCCAGCTTTCTGGAAATGATTTTCGTGAATCATAAGTACTAGAATGTAACTTTATCGTCTTGGCAGACCACCCACCTCTCAAATCTTTGTATACGTAAAACAATACTTGAGGATAATCTTCAAAGTCGTATGGGATAAATTTATCAGATACAAATATCTCGGGTTTTGTTTGCTTTTTAAATATCTTTTGTATTTCCTTTTTGGCAAGCATTTTTGATTTACCTTTTTCGATGTATAGAGTTATGACTCTCTCAGCAAAAGGTAAAAGTTTTTTAAATGATTTATCAAAATCTTGTTTATCTTTCGATTTATTTTTTTCAAGTATACATTCGGCATCAATATAATCTATCAGTTGCACAGGGTGCGCCTCTGGGTTTTTTATATCATACAAAGTAACACCATTGTCACTTGCATCAAGTGGTGCCACTAGGTGCTTATCAACATAATCAGAAACATCAATAGAACCGCAAATCTTCTTGCCATATTTTTTCCATATAAGTCCAAATGATGCATACGGTATCTTGGTATCCCTCTCTCCCGCCCCACCGATCTGATGATGATCATATCTCTCTTTTTTTTCATCGTGCACAGAACCGACATCTAAAAGTATGTCGGCTTTATCCCAGACCTTTTTATCTAGCGACCTCTTGATTGTAAAAGGCTGTGACTTACTTTTAAAATAGATAGACAAAGCTGCTACGCCGAACAAGTCATCTGGATGATAATTTGCACCATGAGTTACAATGGTTATCTTTTTATTCTTTTGCATAGTCTTGTGCGTAATCTTCTTCATACAATCTCATAAGTGCAAAGAGTATACTTATGACAAGTGGACCGAGGATAAATCCTTCAGGGCCGAAGAATTGAAGTCCTCCTAGAATAGAGAATAGTATGATTAAAGGATGAATATTTATACCCTTATTGATAACATAAGGCGCAATAAAGTTGTCTACAAGACCTACAAATACTGCTGACCATATAAGCTGACCGACCCATGCAAAACCACCAAAACCATTTGCATAGAAATACAAGTAAATGATAATAGGGGTTGATACTATACCTGTACCTAGACCTGGTATAAGTGCCGCGAGACCAGCGACAGTACCCCAGAGAACAGCGTTAGGGACTCCAAAGATCATAAACCCAATACTACTCAATATACCTTGAGCAAGCGCCACTATAAGCGACCCGAACATCACGGAACGCACGGAAGATACTACGGCTTTTTCTATCTTATCTTCTTTGCTTTCTGAAAAAGGGCTAATGAGTTTTATATCCCTCCTAAAAGACGATCCGTCTCTTATGAAGTAAAACAGTGCTATCAAGAACAATACAAATTTGACAGTGATATCTATGGTACCCGTTACAACTCCTCCCAATCTATCTGTAACCCAAGATGAAAATGCTACCAAATATTTTTTAGTATCAAGTTTGAAGTCAGGAACAAATCGCTGGATTATTGATTCTACCCTCTTTGTAGCTTTGTCTGTTGTATTTGTAATAGCTGAGTTAGATACAATGTTATTGTTTTCATCTACATCATAAGCATTTTGGATTTCTTGAGCGTTAATATCAGAGCTTTCTAATACCACAGGTGGAGCAAGTTTTAGATACAACGCTTGAGACTCCCTTACTATCTGATTAGTCAATAAATAAACTGGCAGACCAATCATTACAAGTAAGCCTAATATAGTAACTATCGAAGAAAGAGATGGACTCTTAACGTATTTAAGTATATATCTATATAAAGGATGTACTAGTATTGCGATTATACCTGCCAAAGTAAGTACCGTCAGAAGTGGCATGAACATAAGCGCAGTGAGAACTAAAACCAGGACCAATAATGTGACATAAAATGCCGATTGATATTTTGATGTATAACTTGTCATATGGCAGTATTATACCACTTCTTACTTATCACGTCCTGCAACTTAAACCACCTCTTAAAGATTGGCACCGATAGATTTTACTTGCCGTGACACTTTTTAAACTTCTTTCCGCTTCCGCAAGGACACAGGTCGTTTCTACCCACACCATCGTATTGACCCTTTGCTTCTACGTCTATAATCCTAGCTCCTAGACCTCCTACACTCACTGCACTAGAGGCATCATCCATGTTTCCAGATATATAGTCATCAGCATCAGGTCTTAATTCTACAACTGGCATATTTTGTACCGTACCCACTTCTCCTTGAACCTGTGAAAGTATGCGAATGATCTCTTGGTCAACTGATTGCTCCATATCTTTAAACATTCTAAGGCTCTCTCTCTTGTACTCTACAAGTGGATCTCTTTGGCCATAAGCGCGCAGGTTTACACTAGAGCGAAGGTTATCCATCATCTCTAAGTGATCAATCCAATATATATCTATAGTCTGCAACATAACACCTCTAGCGGTTCTCAAGAACGCGGTAATCATGCCGAACTCAGGATCTTTAGACTCACCCATGCTTTCAGCTGTAGCATTTAATCTTGCCATGTTTAATTCTACTGCTTGCTTTTCTTCATCAGTAGCCTTTTCAAGTATTTGTTCAAGTATTGATTTTATATCAAGTGGTTTTCCTACTAGGATATCTCTTCTTCTGCCATAGACTTTTAGTCTTTGCTGGTTGAGTACATCATCATACTCTAGTACGTGCTTTCTAGAGTCAAAATGCATACCTTCTATCTTTGTCTGTGCACTTTCAAGTGATCTACTGATAAAGCTATGTGTGATAGGCTCTTCTTCAGGAATATTCATCCTAGACATAAACTTTTTGATAGTATCATTCGCAAAAATACGCATCAGGTCATCATCAAATGATACATAGAACTGTGTCTCACCCGGATCACCTTGTCTACCAGATCTACCTCTTAGCTGATTGTCTATACGTCTCGCTTCGTGTCTTTCTGTACCTATAACATATAAACCACCGAGTACTTTGACTTCTTCGGCGCGTCGCTGTGCCTCTTCTGGTGTTACATCTAGACTTGGCGCACCTCCGAGCTTGATATCAACTCCTCTACCTGCCATGTTTGTGGCAATGGTAACAGCTCCTTTTTTACCAGCCTGCGCAACTATCTCACCTTCTTTTTCAGCAAACTCAGGCTTAGCGTTTAGTAATGTGTGAGGGATACCAGCCTTTTTTAGATAATCAGATAGAAGCTGGTTTTTTTCGATTGACACAGTACCAACTAGTACAGGTTGACCATTTTGGTTTAACTCTTTTATCTTATCAGTTATAGCCATGAGCTTTCCTTTTTCTGATTGGAATATGAAATCATGCTTATCGATACGAGAAACCTGTCTATGTGTAGGTACTTCTATAACATCAAGTCCATAAACCTTTAGAAACTCTTCGGCACTAGTCATACCTGTACCTGTCATACCTGACAGCTTTGGATACATTCTGAAGTAGTTTTGGAATGTGATAGATGCAAATGTTCTAGATTCTTTTTGTATAGGAACTCTCTCTTTTGCTTCTATCGCTTGGTGAACACCTTCAGACCATCTCCTACCAGGTTGCAAACGTCCTGTAGATGGATCTACGATGATAACCTCATTGTCTTTGACAATATACTCTACATCATTGTTATAAAGCGCCTTGGCTCTCACAGCTGTCTCTAGGTGGTGTACATACTTTATACCTCCTTCTGTGTAAATGTTTGAAACTCCAAGTATTTGCTCCGCCTTATCTATACCAGCATCAGTCAACATGATACTTCTGAACTTTTCATCTACTGTATAGTGAACATCTTTGTCTAATTGCTTTGCAATATCAGCGAAAGTGACATACAACTGCTCAGAATCAGATGTCGGTGAAGAGATGATAAGAGGAGTACGAGACTCATCTATAAGAATAGAGTCGACTTCATCTACAATAGCAAAGTTGAAAGGTCTTTGTCTCAGTGAAGTAGCAGACTGCTCAATATTGTCATAAAGATAATCAAAACCGAACTGGTTGTTTGTACCATAAGTAATATCAGACGCATATGCCTCAGTACGAGTACAAGGTTTTAAAAACTCATATCCAACTTTGTAAGAACCCATCATATCTTCTGCTTCGTCAGCTTTTTTCAACTCATCAGTATCAGGGATCGAGTCAGAGTTTGATCCACCCATAACTTCGTCTTTAGATATAGTTTCAGAAATACTGGCTGGTTCTACATCTTTTGCACCTTCATGTTTTATATCAAAAAGAAAAGATTCATTGTAGTTGATGATACCTACACTCATATCTAGTGCTTCAAAGATTTGACCCATCCATGCTGCATCTCTTCTAGCAAGATAATCATTGACTGTTACAAGATGAACTCCTTTTCCAGACAAGGCGTTTAGATAGGTTGCTAATGTGGCCATCAAAGTTTTACCCTCACCTGTTTTCATCTCCGCTATATTTCCGTAGTGAAGTATCATACCTCCAACTAGCTGTACATCGTAGTGCCTTTGTCCCAATGTTCGACGTGAAGCCTCACGCACAACAGCAAAAGCTTCAGGTAGAAGTTGATCCAGAGTCTCACCAGATGATAGCCTGTCTTTAAACTCGGCAGTTTTAGATTTTAGTTCAAGATCACTAAGTGCCTTTACGCCATCTTCTAGGCCGTTTATAACCTCGACAATCTTCATATACCGCTTTACTTCACGGACAGAATGGGACGGAAACAGTTTTTGTATAATATTCATAAGTTAGGTGATTTTAGCATATTTTCAGGTAAAATGCATGATTATTTAGGCCCTATTTTAAAGGGTTATAATCGACTATTTTTAAGTCTCTTTTTAAACAAAAGTAAGCAAAACAAAAACCACCTTTCGGTGGATTTTGTTTTGTATAGAAATCAGCAGAGATTATTTTCTCTTAGCTACTTTTTTCTTTGCAACCTTCTTTGCAACTTTTTTCTTAGCAACTTTCTTTGCTGCCTTCTTTGCTTTTTTTACTGCCATGTTGGTGGTTTAAAGTTAAGGAACAATTATTTGTAATCATTCATGATGCACGACTCTCGCATCTGAATCATGTACTAATTATCTTTCACAATTGAATTAGTAGCAATATTTTTTTTAATAATCTTGTGGATAACTTTTTATTTTTAAAAAAATTATTTTTAAAATTTTTTTAAAATATTTTATTTATTTTTATTTTTCGTAAGTTTTATTTTTTATTTTGATAATACTTTGATTTTAATTTTATTAATTAAAGAATTTATAATCTGCTCATATCGATATACAACAAAAAAAACACCGGATTGTGATCTGGTGTTTTCTTAACTGCTAACTGTTAGTTGTTTCCTGCTTTTTCCTTGACCTTCAATTGCTAATTGTTAATTGCTTTCAGAAGGATCTCTGCCTGCTTGAATTTCTTTTATATAACCTTCGCCTTGCTCTTTAAATTCTGGTGCAATTTCTATAGCTTTACGTATCTCTGCAATAGCATTTGTTGGTTGCTTTAGTTTTAGATACGCACCTGCTAGCGATACATGATTCTGGGCGTTTCCAGGTTCTGCTGCTATTTTTTGTTTTGCTATATCTACTATTATTTGGTAATTATTTGTTTCCGCTAATGTTTGTAGAACGCGTGGTTCAGTCCATACAGACATATCATCACCAACTAATGTCTTAGCTTCATCTACTTTATTTCCGTATATAAGAGACATTGCGTACAAGATCTTTGCTTCTTTATTTTCTGGATAAAGATCATAAGCTTGTTTAAATGTTTTGATAGCGTCTTCGTTTCTCTTTAATTGAAACTCGAGTATTCCTTTTTGATATAGGAATGATTGCTTTGTAGGTGATAAGTCCACAGCTTTTTGAATGTTTGCTAGAGCGTCTTCGACTAGACCTAGCTTATTTAGATGGTTTGCAAAAAATATATAAGGTCTTGGGTCAGTAGGATTTCTTGCAAATGTAGCCTCATATCTTTGAGCTACCAGTGTGTTTATCTCTGCAGCTAGCTCTGGCTTGTCTGCTGATTGTTCAATAAGACCTGATGCTACTTCAGCTAGTCTTTCTTCAATCTCTGCATTTCCAAGTGTATTGTATGCTAGAGCTTTTTTGAACAAACCAAATCTTCCTTCGACTGAAGATTTTTCAGGTCCTACTATTTGTGCACCCTTAGGATCATTGGCTTTTAGAACCTGTATTAGAGTATATCCTGCCATGTACGGCTTATACACAACTACATATGCAAGCCAGATGAATACGACTACAACCACTCCAGCGAGTACATTTCTTACAGACTCTTCTTTTACGCATGGTTCAGCTGATGCAGTTGCTGCATTGTCACTCCTACCATCATGTCTAGCTGATATATATCCAAGTAGCAAGAAGAATAATATATAACTTGTAAGGTTATCGAATACAAATATATTGTGTACAAAGTATGCAACCAAGAATGCTGTAAGGATGGCTCTTTCTGTGATATTCCACTCAGTCTCTGTATCTTTGCTTCTCCATATCATATATAGAGCTGTTGCAAATAGTGATAGATATGCAATTAGACCAAGGAAGCCTGATGCAATAAGCCAGTCCATAAACACATTGTGTGTACGATCAAACCATTGCTCTTGTCCATACATTGCAGGGTCATAGTATTTTGCAAAGACAAATCCGAAGTTATCTTGCCCCCATCCAAGTATCGGTCTTTCTTTTACACCCTCCCATGCCATTCCCCAGATAAGCTTTCTAGCCATACCTTGATTTTCTAGAACCGCCTTAGCCTGCTCAGGGCTAAATACGATGAGTGAACTGAATCTATATAGTAGGTCATTGTTCTTTATGAGAGGTTGCTCTTTGAATATTCCCAAGAGGCCAACTACAGCAACACCTGCAATCAAAATACCAACGCTGACTTTTTTAACCAAAACATTTTTCTTTTCAAAGATGGCAATGAGTATTGTTGCGACTATAGAACCAGCTACTAGTCCTGCAAATGATCCACGAGTACCAGTACTGTACATTACAATGAGGTTGAAAATACCAATAGCTCCATAACCAAGATATCTTCCAGGTGCGTCTTTTAGCTTTGTATTCTTGAGAAGTCTTGCTATAAAAAATACAGCCAAGAAAAAGTGCATTAGTGAATATATACCCAGGTATGATGAGTTACCAAGTGGTCCTGACATACGGAAAGATCCAAATACACCGCCCTTTTCTCCTAACTCCATAAACCCCTGTATTCCAACGACGACACTTACAAACATCGACATATTGAACAAAGTTGCCCACATAGCTTTTGTTCTTAGAACTGCTGATGAAACTATGAACAATGCAAAGAGGTGCAATATTGTCACATAACCTTCCATACGCTCGAAGTTACTCCAGAAGCTTTTAAATGGATCAATAGATGTGAAGTTTGCAATACCAAGTACTGCCGTAAACCCAAGTACTGACCACAGCAGCACGCTCTTTCTCGGTGCATATGACTTATCTGTCATCCATAGGATCAGATAAGAACCAGAAGCAACTAGAACAAGTAATCTAAAAAGATGTGCCTTACCTGTTATAAATGGAAAGAAAAGATCTGTAGAAACTATAAGTGGCACCAGTAGTGTCAAAAATATAGCTGCAATAGCTTTGTATCTAATAATGTCTTTAAATGTTTGGTTCATGGTTTTAGGGTAATTTTTATAATATTATGGTGAAAAGTATACCACAATGAAATATGCTGCGGGAGGTGGTATAATAGGCGTAATTACAGCATAATTGTGCTTACAATACATATATAGACAAGTCTATAATATTATTAACCAAATTAATGGCCATAATCGACTCTTTATTAGGTAAACTAGACCGCGCGAGAAATAACTCTGGTTTTGTTAAGTATTTCTGGAATACAGGGTGGCTATTTGCCAGCAGAGTAATTTCCTCTTTGATTTCATTTGTCGTGACAGCCTATGTAGTTAGAGAGCTGGGCCCTACAGATTATGGTCAACTTAGTTATGCAGTAAGTTTCGTTGCTATATTTTCTTTTATCTCAACACTTGGGCTTGATACTGTTTTATATAGAGATATAGTAAAAAATCCAAATAACACAGGGGTATATTTTGGGTCAGCTATTTTACTTAGACTTATTGCAGGGTTTGTTGCCTCTACCATATGCGTGATATCAGCACTCTTCTTAACTGATAATAGAGACATATCTTTGTTTTTGATTTTGATTATTGCTCCTACACTTATATTCAGCTCATTTAGTGTAATTGGTTATGAATTTCAATACAGAGTTCAATCTAAATACCTGTCTATATCATCATTGATTGTATTAATAACATTAAACATTCTTAAGTTAATAGTAATATTTTCTGATAAAGGCGTTATATACCTCAGTGCAGTACTACTACTGGAACCGATTCTCACTGCCATAGTATTTATCATATATAGAAAAGTTTTGTATGGACCATTTTCTGGCTGGAAATTTGATAAGACTATCGCTATCAATATGCTGAAAGATTCATGGCCGACAATGTTGGCTGGTGGATTCATAATTATATATAGTAGAGTGGATCAAATATTCATAAAGCATCTTATCGACCTGTCATCAGTCGGATTATATGATGCAGCGGTTAGGGTTTCAGAAGTTTGGTTCTTCATACCAGGTATTATTGTCAGCTCATTCTTCCCTGCTATCATCAACGCTAAGTCTGTTTCTGAATCCCAGTATCTACTTAGACTAAAGAGACTGGGTATACTTTTACTTTCTACGGCGATAGTTATATCAGCATTCATATCAATATTTGCCGTTCAAATAATTTCATTAATTTATGGGGAAAGTTTTGTTGAGCAGTCTAGTTTAGTTTTGAGAATATATGTTTGGGGAGGCATTGGGGTATCACTTGGAGCATTAACAACTAACTATCTAATAACAGAAAATCTTAGAAAAGCTACAGTACTGACAGCGCTATTGGCTATGACTATCAATGTTGTATTAAACATTATTCTTATACCAAAAATGGGTATTGTTGGTTCAGCTTGGGCAACTGCAATATCATACCTAGCAATCCCCCTCTCTATATTACTTTTCAAAAAACCCAGACAATCTATACTAGAAATGCTTAGGAATTAATGCAATAATCTAACAAAATGAAAGAAAATACCGATAAATCTATTGTAACGTCTTGCTCTAATAAGTTTTTTCCCTCCCTTTTGAACCTAATCGGGTCTATAAAAACTAATTATCCGAATCACCCAAATATTTATGTTTACAACCTCGGGCTTGCAGGCAATTATATTTCTGAGCTAAAGCAAATCGACAAAGTTCAAGTTGTAGAAATGCCAGAGTTTTGTAGCTTCTGGAGAAAATGCTATACATGGAAAACATACATATTTAGCAATCCTTTTTCTAGATACACTCTTTATCTTGATGCTGGAAATGAGGTTTTGAAAGATCTAGATATTTTATTTAGTGAAATAGAAAGAGATGGATATCTACTTGTAGAGCAAGATCTACCGTTAAAGTTAATTGTACCTAAAGAATACTATTCTTTATTTGAAATAGATAAAATTGATAAAGAGCGTAAGGTAATTACTGCAGGTATATTCGGTTTTGATAAATCTAATCAAGTTATTGGTGATTTAATTAATCAACTACATGACGCATCTCTTTCTGGATTATGTTTAGGTTTTTCAAAAAATGAATTATGGAAAAACAAATATCCTAACAAAACAGAGTTTATAAGAAATTGTGAAATGTTTCGTCATGACACTACCCTACTAACGATGTTGGCATACAAACTCTTGCCAGACATCAGGACCAACGATGTGAAAAGATTTTCTCCATTTGAAGAGATTAGCCACGGGCAATTAGTAAGAAATTTTAGAATGAACTACACTCATTTGCCTTACATATACAAAACTCAGTCAGATCACTCAAGGTACCACATGGTAAACAGAGCGATTGTTGAGCTATTTTTAATTGCTAAAAAGATAAATCTTAGGATAAAAAATTATATGAAATTGAACAGTGTTAATGTTTTTGACCATATTTATACATCTGAGTTAAAGTCAATTATGGATAGTTTCCACACCTATCCAGGTGAAAACAATGGTAAATATTCAAATATAAGATTTTATCACCTACAAAAAGCTAAAATAGTTAATGATTTCATTAATAAAAAAGATTCTACAAAAAATAAACTAACGCTACTGGATGCAGGTTGCGGCACAGGACCTTACAGTAAAATAGCATCGGGTAAGTTCGATAAAATTTTTTCTTATGAGTATGATGAAAATGAGTTAAATAGAGCGCGAAACAATCTATCCAATATAGAGAATATTGAGTTTGGACAAGTTGATCTTAGAAAAATACCCTTGGCTGACAAAACAGTTGATACATTGATTTGCTCAGAGGTACTTGAGCATGTTGAAAACGAACAATTAGCAGCAAGTGAACTTTATAGAGTTTTAAAAAATGGAGGTAGTGCAATTGTCTCTATGCCCAACAAAAATAGCCTTTTCTACAAGCGTGTGAAGTCCAAAACTCGTGATCTTTATAAAGCTTATACAAAAGGTGAGATTTTAAAATACTCAGACTGGGAAAGAGTTAGACATTTTAGTTTTAGCAGTAAAGATATTGAAAATATATTTTTGAATGCTGGATTTTCAATAGTTAGAAGAAATGGTGTCAACTTATTACCACTACCGACACCCGTAAGGAAGTTGCTGATTGAAAATTTACCACGCTGTTTTCATCTATGGGTAAAACTTGAGACATATTTATGTGCTATTATTCCAAAATACTGTTCGTTTTACTTTTTGGAACTAACAAAGAAAACTGACTAGAATTCAGAAAAACTCGACGACTATGAAACTAAGCATAATAACATCCTTGTATAATAGCTCCGATCATATTAAAAAATGGTCAGAACTAGTTATATCAACATCTAAAAAACTAGATGTAAAAGGCATACCTCATGAGTTTATCATTGTCGCCAATAATCCTGATGAGCTAGAATTAACCGAGCTCGATAAACTTAAATTGATAAAAAATTTCAACGTCATTACTGTACCTCTTGAGGGTATATATGCTACGTGGAACAGAGGGATAGATAATGCCACAGGTGAGATATTAACATTTTGGAATGTGGACGATAAAAGATTTGTAGGTGCGATTATTGATGGAGTAGAAAAAATCAAACGAGGAGAGAACCTTGTTTACTTCCCTTTCATATATAAGCGATATGTCAGAATTTTAGGATTTAAAATTCTAGCAAAGATCAAAGTGTTCTTTCCTCCAATCTTTGAAAGAGAGAAGTTTAGTAGAGAGATGCATTGTGGACCATTTTTCATGTTTAGCAAAAAAATGTTTGACAAGGTCGGAAGATTTAATGAAGATTTTAAAATTGCTGGAGATTTTGAATGGTGTGCCAGGGCTGCCAAAGTTGCAGACTTTTATTGCTCAAAAGTCATAGCTGGAATATTTACAAATGACGGCCGAACACTAAGTGGTAGCAAATCAGAAAGGCACAAGGTCGAGAATGAAATGGCCAAAGGAATCATTAACAAATAGCATATGAAAACAATAGTACTGATGCCGGTGAAGAATGAAGGGTGGATACTTGATACAACACTGAGCAATCTTTCACCACTTGTAGACCACATAATAATCGCCAATCAGAGTTCTACTGACAATACTCTAGAAATATGTAGAAAATACCCTAACGTAAGAGTTATATCCAATGACTACGAGGGTCATAGTAATAAGATAAGGTGGGTACTGCTTAATGAAGCCAGAACAATTGGTGGCCAGAATCTAATAATTTGCCTTGATGCAGATGAGTTGATTAGCAAAAGTACTATTGAAAAATTAAAATCAGAATCGCTCAGACTCGGTGTTGGTAGCAGTTTTTCTTTACCATGGATACAATTATGGAAGGGTTACACAGAATACAGAGTGGACAATGGGTGGAAAGACAATTTTAAAGCCATAGCTTTTTATGACGACAATATTAGTAAGTATGCGGAAAACTTTGTTATTAACGATCATACATCCAGAATACCTGAGGTTTATTTAAGTAATATAAACCCACTCCCCGATTTCCCACTACTACATTTTCACTTTGTTGCAATAAAAAGATCTAAAATAAAACAAGCATGGTACAAATGTTCTGAATTAATTGATGGGAAAAAATCAGCTAGATACATTAACTATAAATATTCAGTATCAGATGGCAAAGCTGATCCAGAAACTGCCAAGACGCCAGATCGCTGGATAAGTGATTTAACTCTACCTGAGGTTTCTAAAATCGACACCGAGGATGATATAAGAGTCTCTGAAATAATGAAATGGTTTGAAGCATATGGTATAGGTTTTTTTGAACCACTAGACATATGGAGAAACAAGGTTCTTTTTGATCATTTTATACTTAAAAATGGAATAGAGCCTAAAACTAAAGAATTTCCAGTTTTCTTGGTACAATTAAAAAGATTAACAAATAGATTTCTAAGATAATTAAAAACGAGATGAAGAAAGACCTTTCAAGCTTTATAGCCCACGATAATCAATACGTCGTAAATGATGTAGAAGTAGAAAATACACTGCAGATTATAAAGAAATACGATGATGACAAGGTGTTTGAAAATCAGGGTTTTGACAGAGCTTTAGGGCTTTTTCCAAATCGTAACTTACACATAGACATTGGATCAGGTACTGGCTGGTTGCTTAGAAAAACATCCCCTTTGTTTGAAAAAGTTATTGGCATAGAACCATCAAAAGCGGCCACTAATGTTTCATCAAGGATACTAAAAGATAATCAAAATATCGAATATATTAACGAAGATATGGTGGATGCAATATTAAAAATGCAGCTCAAGTCTCCTGCTTTTTTTACAACATCAATCGTGCTGTCTCACATAAAAGATTTTCATGTAAGTAATCTATTGGAGGTATTGAACAGTGCTCCAGAGGGATCAACTTTATATTTCTATGAAAACTATGATACCCCTATAAGTCACAGACACTGGTACATTAGAAATAGAAATTGGTGGTCATCACAGCTACCTAACTGGGATCTTAGTTTTTTTGATATCCAAAACGACATATACAAAAGTGGGATTTTTGGAAAATGTGTTGGTGCTCAAAATGTTAAAAGCTTCTATAGAATGACACTGGTTCAGAATATCTCTTGGATAATGCGTAAGTACACAAACAATGCAATTAAGATACTGAACAAATTGTTTAAATTAAAAATAAAATTGAGATGAATAGAAAAATAAGGGTCGCATTCATAAAGTACGGAGGGCTTTCTGCTGGTGGTACTGAAAAGTTCTTACAGACAATTGCCGCTCACCTGAACAGAGATAAATTTGAAGTTACTTATTTTTACACTGATGCTGTTCCGTATATCGGTTCTAGTCATATGCACTCCAATACTGATCAAAACAGGATGATGTATATGCAAAAGCATAATATTAAATTAGTTAAAGTAAATCTAGACAAGGTTGATCTTACTAAGAGAACTTACCCGTGGATAAATACAGATATTTTCTCAAAGTTTATAGAGAAAGACCACGATATTGTTCAGACAGGTAGAGCTGGTCACCCGGAGTTCCCTTTCACGAAAATAAGGAATGTACCGATTGTAGATTCCTTACACCTACTTGCTGGTGTAGATAACCAATACAACATATCAAGGGTAATGCACATAACTAACTGGAGTAGAAAAATATGGGAGAGAAAAGGTGGCGACAAAAATAGAAGTGTTTTAGTTTCTCATCCTATAGAAATACAGACAAGTAATTACTCCTCGTTTAAACACGAGATGGGTCTAGATGGAAAAATAGTATTTGGATTTCACCAACGAGATTCTGATGAAATATTTTCCGAAATACCTTTGGCTGCATATAAAAAAATTGAGTCAGATAACAATCATTTTATAATCTTAGGCGGTTCAAAATTATATAAAAAGCAAGCTGATAATTTAGGAATAAAGAATATATCTTTCTTAAGTCATACTGCAGACCCAGAATTTATATATAGTTTCCTTGCAACACTTGATGTATACGCGCACGGAAGGAAAGATGGCGAAGTAAATTCTACTGCCATGGCAGAAGCTATGTATTTTAAACTACCAATAATTAGTCACGTGTCTAAACTCAATAATGGACACGTTGAATGTATAGGTAATGCAGGGTTTGTTGCCAAAAACCAAGATGAGTACGACTTAGAATTACAAAAAATATCTACTGATGAAGCCTACAGGATTCAACTTTCTGCTAATTCTGAAAAAAGATTCAATGATATGTATGAATTGAAATCTCAAATAATGAAAATAGAAGAGATTTATGAAGACGTCTATATAAATCCCTTTCCAAATAAAATAAGCAGGTGGATATCTACCTTTAAACTTAGGCGATTATTTGTATATTTCCCCTCTAAAATTATGCGTATTTTAATTAGTAAAAAATGATATAATTCGAATATGAAGTCAAAATACCTTAAACCCAGAAAATACATAGATTATTTGATCAGAAAAGTTACCGGTAAAATGAACAGTATTTATAGCCAATGCGGCGAGGACATTATCCTTGATTATTTTTTTCATCACAAAAATGATGGTTTTTACGTTGATATAGGTGCGAATGATCCTAGGGTATTCAGCAACACGTACTTTTTCTATAAAAAGGGCTGGAAAGGTCTAGTAGTTGAACCAAATCTAGATGTTTTAAATAAATACAAAATACTAAGACCTAGAGACACGAGAGTAAATTTGGCCATTAGCGCAGATTCTCTATCTATAACATTTTATAAGTTTAAAGAGGATGCGTTGAATACAACATCTCAAGAAGTCTCTAACTCATATGAAAAGATGGGTCACAAAGTACTATCAACAGATACAGTCAAATCAAAAACAATGGCGGAGGTCTTCAAAATGAACAATGTTTCAAAGATAGATTTTCTGTCCATAGACACTGAAGGTCAAAATTTTGAGGTGCTTAAAACCAATGATTGGAATACATATAGACCATCTTATGTGGTGGTCGAGACTGCTGAATACGATAAACCCGATAATACCGAGCTTGAGGCTAAATACAACTCATACATGTCTGATGTGGGATACATAAAAGTAGCAAACACACCACTAAATACAATTTACAAAGATATAACAAAAAATGAGTAAAAAAGTTCAGATAAGTTTAGTCACAAGACCATTGAACAATCTTTCTGTAGCTTGGTTTTACTTTTTTGCAAGAGAAATTGTAAAAGATTTACTCCAAATAAAGAGAGGTCCAGATGCAGTATTAGACAGCCTAAAAAGAGGCCTGAGTGATACTGGTGTGAGTTACAATGTTAATCCAAGTAAATCGAAGCTTGCTGATACTGTACATGTACTATCTAACCCCTTAGCCCTGTCGCAAATGATTGAATTAAAAAAAACTGGCTATATAAAAAAGCTGGTTTGTGGGCCAAATGTTTCTATCCTCCCAACTTTTGATGACGCTGTAATGTGCAATGACAGTATAGATACGATTCTTTTACCATCTGATTGGACACGAGAAGCATTTACCATCGATTGTAGTAAAATATCTGAAAAAATAAAGATATGGCCAGCTGGTGTAAAAGTTCCAGAGGCAAATAACAAAGAATCTAAAACTTTTCTGGTATTTAAGAAAGATTATCCTGATCTAGATTATGACAAAATAATAAAAGCTCTCCAATCAAACAATATTGATTACAAAGAAATTGGTTATGGAAATTATGGTCAAAAAGAATATTATGACCTGCTTGAAAATTCACAGGCAATGGTTTATCTCCAAAAATCCGAAAGTCAGGGTTTGGCTTTACAAGAAGCATGGATAAGAGATGTCCCGACCCTTGTCTGGAACTCAAAATCATATACATACAAGAACAAAAATATAACGGTTATTGGCAAAATAGGCGCCCCTTATCTTTCTGATGAGTCGGGAATGTTTTTCGAAAGCGCAGAAGATTTTGACAACAAGTTAAAACAATTTATTTCACGCACAGACAGCTTTACCCCTAGGAAATATTGTACTGAAAATTTATCTGATAAGGCAAGTGTTAAAATCTACCTAGAAAGTATATAATCAACCCATGAATCACCTTCTATCGAAATACAAACAATCCATTAAAAAAGCTATCCGTTATTCCCTATCACCTTTTATACTAGGAGATTTTTATGCTTTCAGAAAGACACCTGGGGCTGGTAGATTTAAAATCGAACCTAGCGATTTCTATCCAAATATCAAAGATAAAACTATAACTACAGGATTTGACCGACACTATGTATATCATACATCTTGGGCAGCTAGAGTTGTAAAAGAGATCAATCCAGAGTTTCATATTGATATATCATCTAGTCTATACTTTTCTGGTCTTGTATCAGCTTTCATACCCGTACACTTCTATGACTATCGTCCTGCAGACCTCAGACTTAGTGACCTTAGAACCGGTCACGCAGACCTACAAAACCTGCCTTTTGAGACTTGCAGTGTTTCATCTATATCATGCATGCATACGCTTGAACACATTGGGCTAGGAAGATACGGAGATCCTATAGACGCTGAAGGTGACCTGAAGGCCATAAAAAGCCTCAAGAGGGTTGTTGCCAAAGATGGCTCACTTTTGATTGTAGTCCCACTTGGTATTCCGAAGATTGAGTTCAATGCTCATCGGATATATTCTTACGAACAAATCATGTCCTATTTTGTGGATGATGAGATGTATCTACAAGAATTTTCATATATACCTGAGTTTGAAGAACAAGGAGGTTTGGTTAGAAACGCAGATCCAAAGCTTTCTGAAAATGCTCATTATGCATGTGGATGTTTCTGGTTCAAAAAGAAAATATAGTCGCAGACCGCTATCGCCGTGTGCAAAAGAGTAACGCAAAAGTAACGCATTAAAAACATTCACAGTAAAAACTGATAAAATGATAACTCTAAAACTAAAAGCTGGTCTAGGAAATCAAATGTTTCAATATGCATATGCACGTGCACTAGCTATCAAAAACAAAACAGGTCTCTTTATAGACACTTCTTGGTATAGCAATATTTCTACCAAGGACACATCTCGTGTATTTTTATTAGATAAATTCAATATAAATGCAACTGTACTTGATACGACTTCAAAGTCTGAATCTGTGTCTACTTCAGCAAGTTATATGCAACGCCCCCTGCCGAAACTCTGGCACAAACTTATGCGTAAACTTTTCAGCAAAAGCGACTATATCTATTACTACAAACTAGCAAACTTGCAAGACGGTTCTATTGTTGAAGGATATTGGAACACTGATAAATACTTTAGAAATTTCAAAGATGTTATTTCTAAAGAGCTAACATTGAAGAGTCCCCTTTCTCCTGCGGGACTATCTAAAAAATCTTGGATTGACGACCAGATTTCTCAAGGAAAATATCTCATACTAATACATGTTAGACGCGGTGACTACGCCACAAATCCTCATGCAAACAAATTCCACGGTCTTATTGATTCAAAATACTATAAACAAGCCGTGCAAAGAATTGCCTCTGAGTACACTTATATAAATAGATCAAATACTACTTTTGTAATATCCACGGATGATGAGTCTTGGACAAAGGAAAATGTTGAAGGTTGGATAAATATGAATGGGTTTCAAACCTTCTGGATATCTGATAGCCAAATACCCGACTATGAAGAGATTCACCTGATGTCACTTTGTCATCATTATATAATAGCCAATAGTACATTTAGCTGGTGGCCAGCATGGTTATCGAGCACAGCCAAAGATAAGGGTCTAAAGAAAATAGTAGTTGCACCACGTAAGTGGGTTTCTAATCCTAAAATAGATACCAGAGACGTGGTACCTGAAGAATGGATTAGGATTTAATAAACAGATAATCATTGTTTTGTTTTTCTGATAAAACAAAACCTATCTCACTTAGCCAGCCAACAAGACTTGTATTTTCATCGCTGATTTCTAGCATAAGAAAAGTGCCTTTATTTACTCCAGCCAAAGTCTCACTCATTCCATTTAGGGCATTTATTTCAAAGCCTTCAACATCCATTTTTATAAAATCAACATCAGAGTGATTAATATTTTCATTATGCAAAATACTGTCTACAGTTTTGATATTAACTTCAACAATATTATCCCATCCACTCTCCTCATTTTGACCATGTGAAATAACCTTTCCGCCACCCAAGTGACTTGAATCTGATTGAAACTTTATCTTTCCTTCATAATCTCCTACTGCGACTGACAAACACTTTACATCATTTTCAATATTATTTAACTTTATGTTTTTACTCAAAACTTCAAATGTAACTGGATTAGCTTCTATGCAGACGACCTCTTCATAAGCAAAATTGTTTTTTGCAATCAGCGCATATCTTCCTATATTTGATCCAATGTCTAAAAACAGTTTTTTCTTGTTTGGTAGCCCTACCCATTTTCTCAAATCTTCCTCAAAATAATCTGCAGAAATAGTAAAGCTATCATTGAACGGTCTTACATAAAATACCCCGGTCTTGTTCTTTATGACAAACCTCTTGGTATTGTTCTTAGCAATATTAATACACCATGACCGCAAAGATGGCACATGCCTTTTAATGGCGTTTAGGATATGCGTCATCACAAAGTAGTATTTGAAGCTAAAATGACCACCCTCAAGGACCTGTGTATCCTTGATAACTTTATATAAAATTGATACTTTGCTCATATATCATTGCATTATATACTATAATCAACGCCATATACACCTTGGCACAGCATCTAAAAAAACCTAACCTGTCGCGAAATGATATCAGTAATAATAGCCACAAAAAACGGAGAAAAATACATAGCAAATGCAATTAAAAATGCACTTTCTCAAACTGTTGCTGTACAAAATCAGTCTAACCCCTCACAGTTTCCAGGCTTCGAAATAATAGTGGTTTCAGATGGTAGTACGGATAAAACAGCCGAAATTGTTAAGGGTATGATTGCGAGTGATTCAAGAATAAAGCTAATTGAGCTAACTGAAAATGTAGGACCTGGTACAGCAAGAGCTAAAGGTATATCTCAATCTAAAAATCCATATATAGCAATACTTGATGACGATGACAGTTGGATAAACCTTAGTAAGCTTGAAAATCAAATAAGTTTTTTAGAGAGTAATCCAAAGGCTGTTGTTGTTGGTGCCGAAAAAACTGAGTTTGTATCTGGAAGTGGTACACATCTACGTTGGTTTTTTCACAAGACTGACCCTGAAATCATTCATGCTGAGATGCTCCTGCGCTGCCCTATCATAAACTCATCCGTTGTATTTAGAAAAGATGCATATGAAAAAGTTGGGGGTCTTAGCAACCTTAGGTTAGCTGAAGACTATGACTTGTGGCTAAGGATGGGAAAGATTGGTGACATAGTAAATATAAAAGATGCTGAGACTCGTTACACTCTTAGGACAAATAGCGCATCTGGATCAAATGGCAAAGACCGTGTTAAATTGGCACTTGTGGTACTAGATCTTGTTAGAAAGTATAAAGATGATTATCCAAATTACAGGAAAGCACTTATAAAGGCTTATATACGTATTGCTAGAAAGTTTTTGTTCAAGATATAAGCATACTAAAACTACCCCAAAACCTTCTTCAACTCTTCGTCACTTACCTCTAAAGAAGAACCGTGTTTCTTCTCCTCTACTCTATCAGTTCTATTGTTTTGCCTGTCTGATGTGTCACTAGTATTCTGATATCTTTCATTCTTGTTTTCATTTTGACCACCACGTCCATCATGATGTCTCTGATTATTTGACTCATCACGTTGCTCGCTACTTTGAACATTATTTTTGTCATTGTCACTGTTAGAATTTACAGTATCTTTATTAACAGTCACGGAATTACCCATCACTGACAAAAGAGCATCTCTCAGCGCATTTAGATTTTCAGGTTTTGGATCCTTAGGATCTTCTTTTGGTTTTTGCTCCGCCTTTAGATATCCAAGTGATATTGCATTTCTAAATTTGTTCTCGCGCGCATTAGACTCTTTTATAACAGATTGCCTGTTTTCACTTGCGGTTCTAGGTCGTCTTTCTTGTGGTAGCAGCGAGTTTACATCTTGGCGGGAATGTGGACCTGAAACTTCTACTCGCGACTGAGACCCCGACCCATCCGTACGTTGAGGTGCTGATTCAGAACGCTGGCCTTCAGTTCTTCTTGGTATATCACGGCCATCTCTACTATCCCTACCATCTCTTTGTCCTCCATGACCACCTCGATCTGGATGACTTGAGCCACCCACTTGACCAACTGAATTAGTACCGCCTCCGTTACGTATACCATTACTACTACTTGAACTCGCACCTTGGTTAAAACTTCCACTGTTATTATTTCCACTCGGTCGAATGTTTGAATTCACTGCATTCACAGGGCCAGAACTAGTGCCAGAGTTACCACCTCTTGAACCACCTGTATCACCACTAAAATTATTACCAGATCCACTTGGGCGCGTAGAACCGCTACTACTCCCACTTCCACCAGCATTCGCTCCGGAACCAGATCCGCCACCTGAAGAGCTTCCGCCACCATTGCTATTTCCAGAACCGCCACCAGCATTTCCGCCCTTACTCTGAGTAAATGATCTATTGATCCATTCCAAAAGCTCGTCCTCGACTATCTGTCGTGGCTTTGCATAAAGCTGGCGTGAAGAAGCAATAATTTGCTCTAGATATGAAATCTCAGGCTTTGGTATAGGTGCCATGCCCGCCGCAGAAAACGGCTGTGATGTTACACCGTCAATCATTAACTTCAAATACATTTGATACTTCTGAAGATTTACAATATCCTCAGCTGTAAAGTAAGGCGCAAACTCCTTTTCCAAAACCTCAGCATCGTATGCCCCTACTCTATATATACACATAGTACCGACGTTACCGAAGACAGCAGCACGTACCTCATCTGTCATTTGCTCGATGTATTGGTGAGCAATACACAAGTTCAACTTGTACTTTCTTGCTTCAGAAAGAATATCCGCGAAAGACTCATTCGCAAAAGACTGAAACTCATCTACATAAAGATAAAAGTTTGGCGCAGCTGCAAGCTCTTTTTCTTTGAGATCGGCACGACTCATGGCAGCTAGGTATATCTTTGTGATAAGCATACTTCCTAGAAGGTTGGCATTTGCTTCACCTACTCTACCTTTCGAAAGGTTAATGATAAGGATTTTTCTCTCCTCCATAATCTGCCTAATATCAAATGATGATTTTGGTTGACCAATGATATTTCTGATCAATGGGTTTGCAATGAATTGACCGACTTTGTTTTGTATAGCGGGAGCAGCTTCCGCTGCAAACTTGTCTGTATAGTTAGCATACTCATTAACCCAAAAAGATTTTACAGAAGGATCAGTGATGTTGTTTACAACTTCTTTTCTAAAATCCTTGTCGGTAAGCATTCTGTTTACACCGACCAGAGTTGAACCAGGATACTCCAAAAGTGCGAGCATGATATTTCCGAGAATGTACTCCATACGAGCAGACCATGCATCTACCCATATCTTTTTGAAGGCCGACATCAAACCATTTGCAACTAGATATCTTTTTTCAGGACCCACATCTTCCATCACGTTAAAAGATGCTGGGTACTCCATATCGAAAGGCGCAAAATACACTACGTCTTTTATACGATGCTCTGGTACATACTCTAGTAGCAAATCGGCTGATTTGCCGTGCGGATCTATAAAACAAATACCGTCACCATTTTGTATATCTTGAACTGCAAGGTTTTCAAGCAAGGTCGACTTACCCATACCCGTCTTACCTATCGCATACATATGTCTAGACCTATCTTTTCTCTTGATACCAAAACGCAGACGCCTATTTCTGGCATCAGTCTCACCAAAGTAGATAACTTGTTCGTCGTGTTCGAATTCCATAAAAAACTTATGTATTTATTATACCTTAACAGTTAACAATTAGCAGTTGGCAGTTAACAGTTGGTAGTTATCTGTAGTGGTTAAAACCTTGTATACTTATTCGAAGCATTCCACATCAACCAACCGTCGAGACCTAAGTCATAAGTAGCTTTTATCTGCTTTCGAATCATATCAGCATTGTAAGTTGCTCCTAGATTGAAATCCTGTAGCCAAGGGCGCAGTTTTTGCTTATTTAGACCAATTGCATTGGCTTTGCCAATAGCTCCTTGCATTGAGAGTTTTATGACCTCATACGGGTTTGCGGCTGGGTTTTTAAAGCCATTCCATCCAGATGGATAATGAGATGGGTAGACCATCGGATATACATAGTCAACATATGGCAATGCGTTTTCTAATATCTGACCAATTCCCAAGTCGTCTTTATTTGTAGTCGTCATTCCAAAAAGATCGGCTGAAGTTATGATACGGTCCTGCACAGTACCAGCTGACACATTTTTATAATACTCATCAAAAGCTGGATCAGTAGCATGCGCGACTCGACGTGTAGTTGTAGCTATAGGTAGATCTATAGCAGATCCAGATGAAGTACTGTCAGCAAGGTTAACCTCTATGTCTTTGTATCCATATGTAGCCCGTCCACCTCTTAGCTCTTTATCCAAGTACTCGAAAAAAGATTTGAAAACTTCTGACTTTGCCCTAGAACCCGATATGAATGATATATCTTTCATGTTTCCGTCCGATGGATATCTTACATAGTCAAAATTTATCTCATCAAAGCCCAGTGCATATGTAGCACGTGCAATCTTGATGTTGTAGTCCCATGCTTCTTTTGATCCCATATCTACCCAACTTAGACCTTTGTGATCTTTCCATATACTGCCATCGCTAGATTTTCTAACAGCAACTTCTGGATTTTGTTTTACAAAACAAGGATCTTGGAATACCGACACACGACCAATCACGTACACATTTTTATCCTTTAGAGTTTTAAGCAAACTTTCGATATCCTTAACTCGATTTTCTATACAAGGAGAACTATCTAGCTCTGTATCACCAGTCTTAAAGGCAATCATTCCTGTATAGTCCTTTATATCTATAACAACAGCATTGATTTCGGTCTCATCTATGAGCTTAATGATATTGTTTCTAATGCTCGGAGTACCGGCAACCCAACTTGTCATATATATAGCTTTCAGTGGAACAGGTGTGGCGATACTCTGAATACCATTTTTCCTAATACCTGACTCTATGCCTAATCCTTGCTCCGCTTCCATAGAATCAGATACACCAGCTACTTTTGCTACCGCTGCAACATTTATCTTTGCGTCATACTTAACTTTTAAAAAATCCGGTAACAATACAGACATAGAGATGAAGACAAGTAGTATAACTACTGCAAAATACACCAGGCTAACTTTTTTCTCCTGACTTTGATTGTTAAATAGTTTTTTAAAGTTCATGTATGTTATTTTAGTCCCCTTTTGACCTATGTATTAATAAGTATCTTTTTGTATTTGCTTTTTATACTCTTCAGAATCCTCATCTACTTCTAGATATATGCGTTTTTTCTTGAATGCTACAGAGGAAACGACAAGTCCACTTATAACTATAATCCAGTTTTTCCAATCACCAGGTAGGCCAAGGGATGGTATCAAGGCAATCCATAGACCCAAAATTATAATAGTTGTTCGTTTCTTCATGTGCAATTATATTTTTTATATTTAAATTTTGAATATGTTAATAATCAACCGGTACACTTGTATAAGTGTCTTTGGTAATAACTATATGATCAAGTAGATTTATACCAATGATCTTTCCTGCTTGTACCAACTGCTTTGTAATCTCTATATCAGATAGACTGGGAGTAGCAATACCCGATGGATGGTTGTGAGCAAGTACTACTGCCGCTGCACCATACTCAAGTGCAGGTCTGAAGACTTCTCTAGGATGAACTATGTTTGAGTTGATAGTACCTATAGATATAACTTCTTGATAAATGACTCTGTTGTGAGTATCAAGATACAAGCCTCTAAGCTGCTCTTTTGGCAGGTTGTGCATATCTTTCAAAAAATCATAAGCATCCTTGGCTGTACGTATAACAGATAGCCCTGTAGACTGCTTTTGAAAAAGACGTCTACCTATCTCGCCCACCGCCACTATCTGACAAGCTTTGTTCAGAGGTATATCTAGCTCCTTTGCAATGTCTTCAGCATGTATCTGCTCAGCAAGTATATTGTTACCATACTCTCGAATAATACGTTGCGACATAGACAATACGTCCTCCTTTTTTGTGCCAGTGTTTAAAACTACTGCTATAAGCTCTTGCAGTGAAAGTGCAAATACACCTGAAGCCAAAAGCTTCTCTCTAGGCTTTGAATCATCTGGCAAATCTTTAAGCTTGAGTATGTATTGTTTTGGTTTGTTGTCCTCTGAAAGGTCTGTACCCGCAGACAGCACTTCACCACTTTCCTTTCTACTACCAATATACATAGATGAAACATCCTCATCTAAACTGAGTATTAGGTCGTTATCTATAAGCTTGTACATACTTGTTGTCATTTGAGACAAGTATAACACGCCCTCACAATTGGCAAAACAAGTATATGCAATATACCCTGTTTAAAATTATATTTTAATATCTGTAAATACCACCACATCCTTCATATCTACAATCACACTAGCAGGCAGAGTTATATAAGCCGATGAATCACCTTTTTCAGAATCTAGAACCTTCTCCAAAGCCTCTTTCTTTTCTTCACCAGTCACATACATCGCGGTATGATCAACCCATTCTTTCATAAATGAAAAAGTGGTAGATATCCTAAATGGAAACTTGTTCTTGCCTGTGGCATCCATCTTCCCCACCAGTCTATTTGAACTATTGTATTCGATAGCAAATTCTTGGTCATCTAAAACACCTGGGATAATACCTGCTATATGACCATCTGAGCCCATACCATAAAGAGCAATTATTTTACCTTTAGGGAAATCAGCTTTCCAGTCTTTTATATTTTTCTCAAACCTTGCTCTAAACTGTTCAAATGTCTCAGGCTGAAAAACTTGAGTATTGATGCAAAAAGAATCAGCTTGTATAAGATCATTATAAAATGATTCTGACTGCAATATAGCAAAGTTGTTTTCATCAAGCTCTTCTGAGTATCTCTCGTCCGTAACAGTCACTGTCAAAAGATCAGTCAGGTACTCAGGGTTAATGTGTTTTAGCACATCGACAGATGAACCTCCTGCCAATAACAATAAAACCGGCGTATCATAGTATTGTGAAAGTAAGTCACTTATGTAACTACCTGCACTGACTGATACATCCGATTTATCGCTTTTGTACTCTACACTTATGTTTTTATGTTTTAGTACTTTTTCTGACATTTTTTATTTTGGTTCTTGCGCTAGTTTTTGCGAAAATTTGCGCAAAAACTTTATAACTAGTTGATTTCTTCTACAGTTATCATGTTTGTATCTTCAGTTTGCTTGAATGGCGTACCTGAGATAAATACAATCTTGTCACCTTTCTTTACAAGCTTATCAGCCTTTAACATCTTTACCGCTTCTGCATGAGCCTCTCTAAAACCTGGATGCTTTGCAATCATCATTGGGTATACACCGAAGTATAGACACATTTGGTTGAAAGTCTTTTTGTCTGGAGTCATAGCGATAACTGGAACAGAAACTCTTTGTCTAGAAGCAAGAGCGGCGGCTTGGCCAAACTCTGTAAGGGCAACTATGTACTTGGCACCAACAGTTTCTGCAGTGTGTGCAGCAGCCGAGCCAATAGCGTGACTTAGGTTTTCTGCTACAAGTCTTTCTGGATGTGAAAGAAGTATAGAGTGTCGTACATCGTATTCTACTTCACCAGCAATTTTAGCCATAAGAGTAACTGCCTCGACAGGATATGATCCTAGAGTAGTTTCTTCTGAAAGCATCACAGCGTCTGTACCATCAAGCATTGCATTTGCAACGTCAGAAACCTCGGCTCTTGTGGGAACTGGATTCTTGATCATTGATTCAAGCATTTGAGTTGCTGTTATAACAGGCTTACCAGCTTGGTTACATTTCTCTATGATTTCTTTTTGAGCAAGAGGAACTTTCTCAGCAGGTATCTCTACCGCAAGATCACCTCTAGCAACCATGACACCTTCTACAACTGCAAGTATTTCATCGAAGTTCTTAAGAGCTTGAGGAGTTTCTATCTTTGCAATTATCTTAGTATTGTTTAGACCTTTTTTGTCTAGAATCTTTCTAAGCTCAACAGCCTCTGAAGCTTTTCTAACGAATGAAAATGCAACATAATCAATATCATTTACAACTGCAAACTCAATATCTTTTTTATCTTTTGGAGTCAAAGCACTGATCGTAAGATCAGTATCAGGAAGGTTTACACCTCTTCTACCTTTTAGCTCACCTCCGTTTACAACCTTACAGATAACCTCATCACCTTTTACGTCTGTACAAACCATACGAATCTTTCCATCATCTACTAGTACAGCTTCACCTTTCTTGATCTCTTTTGTAATTTTTTCGTAGTTTATAGAAACTTTGTTTTCATCACCAACAGTTTTTGGATTTGTAGAAAATACAAACTTTTGACCAGGCTTAACATTTACTCTTACTGAAGGGTCGTTTTGGAAAGTTCCAGTTCTGATCTTAGGACCACTCAAGTCTTGTAGGAATGCTACAGGGATACCAGTCTTTTTTGAAGCAGCTCTACCGTTGTCTACTTTAACTTGGTGCTCTGCAAAGTCACCATGAGAGAAGTTTAGTCTGATAACGTTTAGACCAGCTTTGAGAAGCTTCTCTAGTTGTTCTTGGCTCTGAGTTGCAGGACCGATTGTAGCTACTATTTTTGTCTTTTTTCCGAGGTGCATATCTGTATTGGTTAATGATTACTTAATATTTATAAAAATTTTAATTTAATTTCAACTTTTTAGGGGTCTACTATAGCACATAGGGCTTGTATTACAAAATGAGCTTTTCCTACAAATATTATGTACTGATTCGCTTTTTGACGTGAGTTTTTTAGACCTAAATTTGCTAAATTGCATAAAAAAGAGGGGTGAATTAGTCACCCCTCCAAATCTTTACCAGCCTGCTATCCTATCCTGTTGCCCCTGAGGCCTGATTCCTCCTACGCCTACCGTAGCAGTACAAGATAAAAACCGCTCCTGCAATGTCTACAGCCAAATCTTTCACTGTGCTGAATTTATAGTAGAAAAAACCAATCTCCCGCTCCATGGCTGCATAGCCATCGAAGACCTCATAGATTTCCCACAAGGCCCCAATGCTCAAAGTGACTGGGATACCAAAAATAAACCTCAACCTCAGATTGTCAGCGATAGCTCTTGGAAAGTTCCAAATAAATACCGCCAAAGCAAAGTATCCGCAAGCAATACCGCCAAAGAAATGAGGTGGGATATCGATGTAGTACATCATATATCCGGCTTTAGTGAAGAAAAACTCACCAATCAGCTCCCTAGTTGACAGAGCAATGAAAGCCCACCAAAGAGCTCTACCGGCTAAAGATCTGGACTCCCGCTCTAACTGAATTGTTCTATTCACGATTATACCTTTCTGTTTTGTTTGTTTATGTGTTTTTTTTGTCTGTCCTGATGAAAAGATCTATTTAACAAAAGAACTCCGTTATGGAGCCCTCTTGTAATCGGTGCGAGTACCAAGAGTCGAACTTGGGACCTCATCAGTATCAGTGATGCGCTCTAACCAGCTGAGCTATACTCGCATATCTATTGTGTTTTTCGTATTTTGGCAGGCTTCCTGGTAGTCTTAAAAACTACACATAATGTCAAATACGTGCTCAATACCATAACAAAAAAATCGGATAAAAACAAGGCAATGCTGGCAATTATCTATTCGCGAAAATGCCGGATAAATCTAACAAACTCTAGACGTGAAAAACACCAACCTTGCGGTCGGTGTCTCTCATATTTGAATTTATCTAAACAGAATAGTTATACTTTTATATTTGCATGCATCCTATACTTTTTTTGTTCTGCTTGAGCTATGGATCTTTCTCCACTGTCAAAGTCTATTAGGTGACTTCGTCCTCCTATTTCGAGAGTTAGGAACTCCTGTTCAAATCCGCATATGCTGGATTCGAACGATCGACAAGTATATTAGTGACAGTCACGAAGACTATATAATATGATTTTCAAATTGAATGATTCCACGAACAGCTTCCGCTACCCGTGCCTTGTTACGACTTACTCCCTGTCATCAAGCTTACCGTAGGCCCATACTAGATGAGACTTCGGGTACTCCTGACTCCCTTGAGTTGACGGGCGGTGAGTACAAGACTTGAGAACGTATTCACCGCGGTATGGCTGACCCGCGATTACTAGCAATTCCGGCTTCATGAGGTCGAGTTGCAGACCTCAATCCGAACTGGCGCCGTTTTTCTAATGATTTGCTCCACCTTACGGTATTGCGTCATGTTGTAACGGCGATTGTATTATGTGTGTAGCCCAGGGTATCAAAGGGCCATGCTGACCTGGCGTCATCCTCACCTTCCTCCCCCGAGAGGGGGCAGTCTCGTGTGACACTTGTAACACACGACGAGGGTTGCGTTCGTTACCCCACTGAAGGGAACAATTCAAACCACGAACTGACGACGGCCATGCAGCACCTGCCTACTAGTCTTGCGAGGGCTTCTGTTTCCAGAAGCTTTCACGTAGGTTTCAAACCCTGGTGAGGTTTTTCGTTTATCGTCGAATTAAACCACATAATCCACTGCTTGTGCGAGTCCCCGTCTATTCCTTTGAGTTTTAGCCTTGCGGCCGTAGTTCCCAGGCGGTTCATTTAACGCGTTAGCTACGCCACTGTGAGGGTCGATACTCCGAAAAGCAAATGAACATCGTTTAGGGCGTAGACTACTGGGGTATCTAATCCCATTCGCTACCTACGCTTTCGTGTTTCAGTGTCAGATATGCGCCAGTGTGCTGCCTTCGCTTTTGGTATTCCCCATAATATCAACGGATTTCACCCCTACACTATGAGTTCTACACACCTCTCGCATCCTCTAGTCTTACCGTTTCCAATGCTTTCCCTGGGTTAAGCCCAGATCTTTAACATTAGACTAATAAGACCACCTACACACCCTTTACACCCAATAATTCCGGATAACGCTTGGGGCACTCGTATTACCGCTGCTGCTGGCACGAGTTTAGCAACCCCTTATTCATGAGGTACTATCAATAACTTTCTCCCTCATAAAAGGTCTTTACATCCCGAAAGACTTCATCAACCACGCGACATCGCTCCGTCAGGCTTGCGCCCATTGCGGAAGATTCTCGACTGCAGCCACCCGTAGGTGTATGGACCGTGTCTCAGTTCCATCGGTGGGGGTCACCCTCTCAGGTCCCCTAGACGTCATAGCCTTGGTAAGCCATTACCTTACCAACTAGCTGATGTCCCATAGGCCGCTCCCAAAGCGTTAAAACTTTACTCCGAAGAGACTATCAAGTATTAGCTCATCTTTCGATGAGTTATTCCTGACTTTAGGGTACGTACCTATGTATTACTACCTCGTTCGCCACTATCAATCTTAATTTATTGCTAAACCAAGATTAACCGTTCGACTTGCATGCCTTATCCATGTCGCCAGCGTTCATCCTGAGCTAGGATCAAACTCTAAAAATAAATCCGAATACATATTTACCGAAGTAACTATGTATTGATTAAAACTCAAACAGAACAAAAAAAGAATATGATGCTGTATAACTATTCTGTTGTCAAAAAACATTCTCCTGGTGACTCGTTTGACTCAAGTGGTGCCTTTCGACACTTACTTAAATAAAACGACTCTATCTAAGAGCGTGCTATGCATTATACGCATATGGGAACCTTTGTCAAATAAATACTCTAATACCCTCTAATGCTGTGTGGTGGCTTAAAATATAGTCAAAAACACGGTTGGTGTACCCGTGTTTTTGCTATGAATTTTAACTTAAGTCAGGCAATTGGACAGGTCACCTAACATCATTGAATATAACCAAAAATGCAGGTAAGCAGCCTGAAAACTAGACCTTTTTTGCTCTATTTTGGAACTTCTCCAAAGTAACAAGTAGGGGCGATGCGATGAATACAGAAGAATACACGCCTGCAGTAATACCTATTATAAGTACAAGTGAGAAATTCTTGGTAGTATCTGGACCAAAGAAAAACAGTGCAATCAAAGCAAACATCGTTGTCAGAGTTGTGTTTATAGAACGAGACATCGTCTGAGTAAGACTCATTCCAACTATTTCACCAAATGACTTTTTGTCCAGACCAATATTTTTTATATTTTCTCTTGTTCTGTCAAACACTACAATAGTGTCGTGAATAGAGAAACCTAATATTACAAGTAGAGCTGTTATGAAAAGTGCATCTAGCTCATAACCGCCATTTCTACCTAGAAAAGCAAACAATCCTACAGGTACCAGCACATCGTGCAGTAAAGCGACGATGGCAACAGATCCATATTTCCAAGATGATACAGGCTTTGAAACTTTTCTAAATACAAATGTTATGAAAAGTACAATGGCTAGTACAACAAGTATGATAGAAAGAATTGCTTTCTCTCTAAGCTCTCTACCGAGTACAGGACCAACTAAATCAAACTTTTTAACTTCACCTCCAAGCGATGTAGTAACAGCTTTTCTTTGGTCTTCATTAAGTGCTTTTGTTCTGATGATATAGCCATTGTCACCTGTTTGTCTTACGACAGACTCACCTATTTCAAGATCTGCAAGTTTTTGTTTTATGACTTCAGCAGATGGAAATGAGTCGGGTTCCATAGTTCCTGCTGTTGTAGTAGACACTTTACTTGTAGCATTGGTACTACTAGCATTTGATCCAGTGTATTGAACTTCTATAACTGACCCTCCTGTAAAGTCTATACCGAAGTTTAGTCCATATCTTGAGATTGCACCTATACACAGACCGATAATGATTATCGATATTGTATAGAATATTTTTCTTTTATTTACTATAAACATTTTCTTGATTTTAATTGATGATTGCTAATTTTTGTTTTGTCGGGCTAACTGATACCTGATATTTGATACCTGATACCTGTTATCTCTTAAGTCCGTGACCAAGCAAGAACTTCATCATGCCGTCTTTTCTCTTTATACCTAGAGCGAGTAGTAGAGTTCTTGTGACAGTGATAGAAGTGAATATCGAGATGATGACGCCCAATATAAATATAAGTGCAAACCCTTTGATAAGCGGTGATGTAGCAGTATAGAACAATATCAATCCTGTGATAATACTTGAAGTGTTACTGTCTCTGATAGACAACCATGCTCTACCGAATCCTTCTTTTATAGCATCTTCTACTTCTCTACCAGCCTCAAGCTCTTCTTTGATTCTTTCGAAAATGAGTATGTTACCATCCACGGCCATACCTATCGATATGATGAAGCCGGCAAGACCAGCCGATGTTAGTACAATACCAAATACTTTAAACGCAACAAGTGTGAGTATTATGTATATAGTCAATGATACTACTGCCAGAAGTCCGGGTAATCTGTACCAGATGATTAAGAACAGTGCGATGATGATCAAACCGTAAATACCAGCTTGTATACTTGCAGCAAGTGCATCAGAACCAAGCGAAGCTCCGATACTTTGAGTACCTATAAGCTCTATAGGAACAGGGAGTGCTCCGTATCTTAGGTCTCTAGCAAGGTCTCTCGCTTCAGCTGGAGTAAACACACCACTAATGACAGCCTTACCGTCAGTGATAGGCTCTTGTACTATAGGTGTAGATATTGGTTGACCATCTAGGAATATTGCCACTGTCTTGCCTACATTTTGAGTAGTTATTTCTGAAAATAGCTTTTTACCCTCTTCGTCGAAAGTAAGCGCAATCATAGGTTGATAAGTATTTTGATCAAATTCTATTTGAGCATTTTCTAAGTATCTACCAGTTAGAGCTGTTGCTTCGTATTTTACATCAAAACTTGTAACCGAACTTGTTCCACTTGAAGTTGAAGTAGCGGTAGAAAGATCAGGAACACCGGGAACTTCTATTTTAAATTCTAGGATAGGTGTCTTTCCAATAAGTTCAACAGCTTCTTCAACATTTGTAACACCAGGAAGTTCAACTATTAGCTTATTTATGTCCCCATCAGGTCCAGAACTTTTTTGTGTTTGTACAAGAGGTTCAGCGACACCGAAAGCATTGATTCTTGATTCGATGACACCTTTTAGACTCTCCATTGATCCATCGACGTTTATAGGGTCAATCTCTGAAACATCGGCTTGGTAAACGAGATGTGTTCCACCACTCAAATCAAGTCCAAGTTTAAATGGGAAATTTGATATGAATCCTTGATCTGGCTTTTGGGAATAGCTTACAAATGCCCCAAGTAGTGCACTTATAACTAGCAGGAGTACTGCGTAAATACGTATTTTATTCATAATACGGTCAATTATACAGAGAAATATAGGTCTGGCAATTGCTAATTGACTAAACTCCCACTCTAGACAAGAGTGTTTTAATAGTTTGCAATGCAATCTTAAAATCAATCCAGATAGATCTGTGCTTTATATAGTATAAATCAAATGCAAGCTTCTCAACTGTTTCCTCCACTGTATGCGGTGGCTTTTCATGATGTATTTGAGCCCAACCTGAAAGACCTGGTTTTATCAGATGTCGTATATTGTAATGTGGTATCTCTTTTATATATAGATCAACCAGCTTTGGAAATTCTGGTCTTGGCCCTATAAGAGACAAGTCCCCTTTTATAATATTCCAAAGTTGTGGCAACTCATCTATACGTGTAACTCGGAGTATCTTTCCTACTTTGGTAATCTTGTTTTGGTTTTGGCCGAGTTGATTTCCACTATCCATAACTGTCATAGTACGGAACTTATATATCTTTATCATTTGGCCGTTTTGTCCAACTCTTTCAGGCATGTAGAAAAGTGCTCCAGGTCCTTCTATCTTCATAGCAATCCAAACAAAAGGATAGAAAAGTAGCGATACAATAAACAATGGCAGAGATAGCAATATGTCCATAAGTCTTTTTATAGACATGTAAATGATATTGGACTCACTTGATGCATTTTTCAAAAACCATGCTTCATCAATGTGTTTTAGAGGCACCCTGCCTGTTAGATCTTCATAAAGATCATTAAAATCTATAAACTGAATACCTTTAAAAATAAGGCTGTAGAGTGAGCTTTGAATTCTTTTAGTATTTTCATCAGAAAAATCAATGATGACTGTATTGACGTCCCTATTTGATAATTCGGTAATAATATAATCAACAAGAACATCTTCCTTTGTACTAATCAGGTCTTCTTGTCGTAGATGTGAAGTGATAATAAAAGAAGAATTAACTGAATCTAAACTTTTTTTCAATACATCTGCATCCTCTCCGGATGCTATAAGTATTGCTTTATTTTTTTGCCTACTCTTAGCTTTGAATGAACTGTATATCTGTATTCTCCAGATAAAGAGCATAACAGTTGAGATTAATAAGTATAGAAAAAGTATAATCTTTGGTGATATTCCAAAATAAGGAACTATATAGAAAAACGTAGAAGCTATGACTAGATTGAAAAAATGAGCTGAAAACAATCTAGACGGTAGACGGCTCCTGATAATAAGGGTTTTGTTTTCATATAAACCGGCTATGAAGAAAACTAGTATCCACACCACAAATAACATTGAAAAAGGTATGAGGTGGCTCAAAAAAAGTTCCTGGCTTGGTATGTCGAGATTTCTTATACCCAATGTTATCCATAGAGAAAATATGAAAACAAACAAGTCTCCTACAAAAACACTTAGAAATGGGGTTTTGCTATTGAATACCATCTTATGGGATACTATACTATAATCTGCTAAAAAAATGAAAATCTTATTCGCAATTACAAAGTCAAATTTTGGGGGTGCTCAAAAATACGTATATGAACTGGCTTCGCGCTATAAAGAGCTAGGTCATGATGTACAGGTGTCTGCTGGTGGCGAAGGAGTACTTAAGGACAAGCTCAATGCGGCAGGCATACCCGTTCACCACATAAGCGGAGCACAAAGAGACATTGATATTCTGAAAGAGTTCAAGGTTGCAATCAACTTATTTAAAACTATCAGGCAAGTGAGGCCTGATGTGCTCCATCTAAACAGCCCGAAGATAGGCGGTCTAGGCGCACTTATAGGTAGAACCCTCGGTGTGAAGACTATAGTTTATACAAACCATGGATGGCCATTCAATGAACCTAGACCATTATGGCAAGTTGCCATTATAAAGACGCTGTCGTGGCTTACATTAGTGCTCAACAAAAAGACAATAGTTCTCTCAAATATAGAGTTTGATCAAGTTGCAAAATGGCCACTGGTTAAAGGAAAAGTGGTTGTTATTCCAAACGGTGTTTCTGATTTTGTTTTACTTAGTAAAGAGGATGCCGTAAAAAAGATGTCCGAGCAGACTGGTTTTGATTTTGACAGCAAAGCGACCGAGAAAGTATTGATGATTGGTTCAATCGGTGAATTGCACAATAACAAAGGTTACACATACGCGATTGACGGCATCAAGAGTTTCATTTATCAATATCCAAATATTAAAATAAAATATATTATTATTGGTGAAGGAGAAGAAAGACAAGATTTAGAAAAAAAGATAAAGGAAGAAAAACTCGAAAACATTATTTATCTCGCTGGCCAAGTTGAAAATGCAAAGCAGTACTTAAGAGCATTTGATATATTTTTAATATCTTCCGTAAAAGAAGGCCTACCGTATGTACTACTTGAAGCTGGCCTAGCTGATGTACCTGTCATCACCACTTCAGTTGGCGGTATCCCTGAAGCAGTAGAGAACCTAAAAGAAGCCTTGATTATAGCCCCAAAAAGACCCCAAGAAATACAGAATGCGATATTTTACGCAACGCAACATCAAGATGATTTAAGTAAAATATCGAGCGCATTTAAAAACAAAGTTTCTACTAAGTACAACTTTGAAAATATTTCAGAGAAGATACTTGAACTTTATTCAGGTAGCAATTAGCAATTAGCAAGATTTTGCGCCGACTAATAACTTTGCCAATCTCTTAATTATTAATTGATAATTATTGGTGTTAGCTTCCAACAAACTCATTTTGCAATAAATCTTTGTGAGTAGTCCTAGAATACTTTCTCATACCCATAAGTATACCGAGTCCGACAAACTCAGTTAGTAAGTGAGATCCGCCGTAACTCATAAATGGTATAGGTATACCCGTTACAGGCATGATACCGATATTCATACCAATATTTATAGTCAGGTGGACCATAAAGAAAATGGCAAGTCCGACACCATAGAGTATTTCAAAGTTTGTCTCCCCTCTCATTGACCACATCAAAATCCTTCCAATGATAATCGCATACAATATAAACAAAATAATAACTCCAACAAAACCCCACTCTTCTGAAAAAGCTGCGAATATAAAGTCAGTTTGATACTCTGGTAAAAATCTTAATCGTGACTGTGTACCGTATCCAATACCCTTTCCTGTGATTTGACCTGATCCAACAGTGACCATAGCCTGGTAAGCATTGTATCCACTACCCCTAATATCTGCCAAAGGATGTATGAAGTTAATGATTCTAGCTTTCTGATATTCTTTAAATCCGAAGTTCCACAGTCCGGCAAAAGTAATCATACCTATCAAAAACACCATGGCCAAATGCTTTTTGGATATACCTGAGACGAGTACCATACCAAACCAGATTGCCATGAGAGTTAGAGCTGAACCAAAGTCTGGTTGTAAAATTACTAAAAATACCAATATGCCTGCATAAATTGCAGATACAATTATGTGTTTTATGTGTGCAATCTCAATGTGCCTCCTGGAAAAATATTTGGCCAACAACAGTATTAATACTAATTTAACAAGCTCCACTGGTTGTATTGAGAAAAGCCCGCCTAAGCTTATCCAACTTTTTGCTCCTTTTGCTACAAATCCCAATGCCAATACTGACATCAAAAATGCAACAGCTAAGCCATATAGTGTGATGATTACATGAGACCTTCTGAAGAATCTAAAGTCTAGACTGCTCAGTGTAAACATTAATAAAAAACTTATACCGATCCATATAGTTTGCCTAAAGGCCAATCCATCTGTTTGATCTGTAAATGAATGTATGGTCAAAAGACTAAACGCCAATATGGGAATAAGGGCCCCAACTATATACCAATCAATATTTGATCTTAACAACTTTATCATCTTTAGTTTACCTATTTTTCATATTTGAAATAGGAAGCTTTGGTACAATCTCAATCTTTGAAACTTCAAAATCAAAAGGTTTTGGCCATGTAAACACTAAGCCTTTTCTTTCATTTCCAAAAAGTACATCAACCTTGGTTCGAGATGATGCTCGTGCATTACCCAGCTCATCATAAATAATTGCCACCACTTCTATATCTCTAAATGTATCAATCGTCTCGTTTTGAATATCTGCATCAACACGTGGACCACTTTCCAAGTCAGTACGTAATCTGTCTTCGAGTATAGTAAGCTCAGACTTTACTGAGTTGTACTTTTTCCAAACTGCAGGTTCTATAAAGTTGAATGTGACTTTAGCAGGAACTCTATCACCTGTTGTAAAGACCCCTTCAAATATCGGGAATGTTCTGATTGGTGGAACAAGTGCACGACCTTCTCTTGTGCCCAACAAAATATTTGCAGAATCATAGACAGCGAATATGTAAGGTATCGGTTCAGCTGTAAATCCTACGTTTGGATTTTGAACATAGGCAACCAGGTTATTTGATCCGCCTCCTACAGGAAAAGCTCTTGTCCAAAGAAGTATGGGTTCAGGCAGTACATCACCCTGGCAAACTCTTATAGCTGAGCATGCTCCTCCACAGTCAATACCAGTCTCGTTTCCATTTTGTTTTCCATCAGAACAAGTCGGTGCCCTGTTAAAAAAGAAAAGGTAAGTCGGTAAACCTATAGCTAGAAGCAAGAAAACGCTTACTATAGATCCGTATACTAGCTGACGCTGTTTGGCCCATGAAAACATATTGTTGGTATTATAGCATGAAAATTGAGGCAAAATAAAAACCGGCCCTAAGATAACACTTAAGTCGCCGGTGGGTTTTGCTGGCTCCCAATGCCAGGTTAATCACATACTCATAGATTAACTATTACCGAAAAAGATTCTTGCCGTCATAGATATCCGCGCTCTTTCTTCGGGTGTGTACTTCGCCATCCTGTTTCGACACTCTTGCATCGCGACAGAACCTCGTGTTTTCTGATTAGGACTTGAGGGTCCATGCCTGTTTGGTTTTTTCATACAACTTTAGGGTTGTCATACATATGATATACCTATAAAAATAAAAAACCACCTATCGGTAGTGTTTTATGTTGAAGCCTTAATTTTGTCTTGCCATTTATCGTTAACTTTACAATTTTTTGTAAAGTTAAATTATATATATTGACCACTCTGTTCTGGCGACGTGCTACTTTTCCCTATACGAGTATCATCGCCTCTGAAAAGCTTAACTTCTGAGTTCGGAATGAGATCAGGTGTGACCTTTTCGATAAATCACCAGAACACAACGGTCAATATATATTTTGAAAAGCTAGAAGACAGACCAATCAAAATGATTGGTCGGGTTGGCGGGGATCGAACCCACAACCTTCGACGTTAGCTTAAACTGATTTTTAGTTGTTTAGATCATCAAGACTGATTGGTTAGACCAACAATTTTGACAGCACAACCTTCTGCTTTCACAGAATACTTCCAGGATCCGCCCAAAAAGTTCAGTACTAGGCAAACACCGGGAAACCCCGGCAAAGTCGATGCTCTCCAATTGAGCTACAACCCGTTTAAAGACAAAGAACGAATTTTCTGTCTTCTAGCTTTTCAAAAATCTCAATAAATTGCAAGTAACAAACAAAAGTGATTGTGACACTCTATATTTCCTAATAGAATCGATGCATTAGTACACCTCAGCTGAACATATTACTATGCTTACACTTAGTGCCTATCAACGTGATCATCTCTCACGGATCTCAACGATACCTTATCTTGAAGCTGGCTTCGTTCTTAGATGCTTTCAGAACTTATCCATTCCCGACATAGCTACCCAGCGGTGCCTTTGGCAAGACAACTGGTACACCAGAGGTCAGTTCATCCCGGTCCTCTCGTACTAGGGACAAATCTTCTCAAGTATCAACGCCTGCAGTAGATAGGAGACCAACCTGTCTCGCGCATGTTTTCACTTATTACTAAGTGCATTGGACTATATCTTTATCTTCCTCTTTGAGTCGTTATACAGGACACTTTTAAGTGTGACTATTTCACAACGTATGAGGTTCAGATAATTAACGTGTAGTCTCTACGGGCGTCGTGCATTTATTCCAAACTATAAATAGTCTAGCTCAAATATGCGCAACTTCCCTCGGTATTGTCCTAAATTGTCTCCAATATGTAGGATTTTACCGATATAAGTTAATTTGATCATCATATATTTCTATATGCGACCGCCGCGATATGTATTTTAAATACAAAGTTTGTCTAACAGTTTTAATTCTTGATTCTACATCACATTTTAGTGTGTAGATTGTTCTAAGAGTTATGTAGCCTCAACGGTTCAGACGGGTTCAATTGTTGAATAATACAAATATAAATAAATGTAATTCCACAACTGAACGGTCTGAACCCAGCTCGCGTGACTTTTTAATTGGCGAACAGCCAAACCCTTGGGACCTTCTCCAGCCCCAGGATAAGTCGAGCCGACATCGAGGTGCCGAACTGTGCCGTCGATATGGACTCTTAGGCACAACCAGCCTGTTATCCCCAGAGTAGCTTTTATCAGGTAATCTTCACCCGCATCTAATGCGAAGTGTACGGTTCACTATGTTCTGCTTTCGCATCTGTTTGACACTTACGTCTCACAGTTAAGCCAGCTTATGCCATTGCACTATCGGCACGGTTTCCATTCGCGCCTAGCTGACCTTAATAAACTCCTCCGTTACTCTTTAGGAGGATAGCGCCCCACCAAAACTGCCCACCAGATACTGTTCCTGTCCGTTTTTATACCGTACAGGTTAGAATATACATTTTTAAAGAGTGGTATTTCACTGACGAGTCCATCCCAACCGAAATCGGAACTTCAACCTCTCCCACCTATGCTACGCAGTAAATATATATATTCAATACCAAGTTGCAGTGAAGCTTCTGGGGTCTTTTCGTCTAACTGCAGGTAGGAGGCATCTTCACCTCCATTGCATTTTCACCGAGCGGGTCTTCGAGACAGTTCCCCAGTCATTATACCATTCGTGCGCGTCTGAACTTACCAGACAAGGAATTTCGCTCTTCTATTCCTTACAGAAGGACTCTATCTTCATCCGATTCAAAATTTCTTTAGAATTTAGGATGCATGGCGTTGGTCTCTCGCTAACCATGTTTGGACTATAGATACATTACTGTATCCAAGGTAGCTAGTATATGACTTTATCACTATCTCAATCTGTTAACTTATTTACCATCAACCCTATAACTGTCCTAGTCCTTCATCACACTTTAAATAAAATGTGATGAACCTTAGGACCGTTATAGTTACGGCCGACATTCACCAGGGCTTACACCATCCAGCCACATATTGCTATGGGACCGCCAGCGTTTGACCTTCTGGCATTGGTCAGGCATCACCCCCTATACATCCTCTTGCGAGTTCGCAGGGAGCTGTGTTTTTGGTAAACAGTTGCCAGGGAATCTTTTGTTGCAACCCTATTGCTAGGGCGAGCCTTATTCCGAAGTTACGGCTGCTTTTTTGCCGAGTTCCTTGAAGACCTCTCACTCGTTCACCTTAGTCTACTCGACTCGATCACCTGTGTCGGTTTTAGGTACGGTTTTCATATATATTAAGTTTAGAAGTTTTTCTCGGAAGCGTGCTTTGTCTAATCGACAGGAGGCGAACCCCCCGCTGTATCACTCTGCTTGGAATCGGTATTGAAACCAGTCTCCGGATTTACCTAGAGAACATCCTTACAGCATGAACGCAAATCCATTTGATGCGCTAGACATACTACACTTCGTCCCTCCATCACTATACATGAAAGTCATGGAATATTAACCATGTGTCCATCGGGTCCGGCTCTCGCCATCCCCTTAGGCCCGACTAACCCTTCGTCGACAATCGTTGCGAAGGAAACCTTGATCTTACGGTGTCGGGGTTTCTCACCCCGATTGTGGTTACTTGTGCCAACATTCTTACTTCTTGACGCTCCAGCATGGGTCACCCCTTTGCCTTCATTGCGGACAAGAACACTCTCCTACCGATTCATACATCCGAAGACATATGAATCCCTCAGTTTCGGTATCATGTTTTAGCCCCGATTATCTGCGGCGCAAAGTCTCTTGATGAGTGAGCTGTTACGCTATCTTTCAAGGATTGCTGCTTCTAAGCAAACCTCCTCATTGTCTATGAAACTTCACCACCTTAAGTGCACTTAACATGAATTTTGGGACCTTAAATAGAGATCTGGGCTGTTTCCCTTTTGACCAGTGAAGCTTAGCCCCCACGGTCTAACTGCCACGCTTTAATCTTTAGTATTCGGAGTTTGATAGGACTTGCGAGATTTCTCCCTGTCAAGTCCTTCCAGTGCTCTACCCCTAAAGGGAACACGTGACGCTAACCCAAAAGCTATTTCGGAGAGAACCAGCTATTACCAAGCTCGATTAGCTTTTCACTTCTTACCACAAGTCATCCCAATGAGTTGAACGACATACGGGTTCGGGCCTCCATTTATCTTTCGATAAACTTCACCCTGCTCATGGCAAGCTCGCATTGGCTTCGGGTCTAATACAAACTACGTACGCGCTATTAACACTCGGTTTCCCTATGGCTCCATCCTCGCGGACTTAGCCTGCAGTTTGTATTAACTCGTTGGCTCATTCTTCAATAGGCACGCCGTGACGGAACGTATAAATACGTCCGCTCCGACTCCTTGTAGGCATATGGTTTCAGGTCTATTTCACTGTCCTTTCGGACTTCTTTTCACCTTTCCCTCACGGTACTAGTTCACTATCGATCACAACAATATATTTAGCCTTAGCAGTTAGTTCTGCTGGATTCCTCCGAGCTATTCGTGTCTCGAAGTACTCAAGAATGACGGTAAGAGATATTTTGTTTTCGTATACGGGGCTATTACCCTCTTGGGCCACACTTCCCAGTGTGTTCTACTAACAAAACATTTTGTAACTCTTTGAATATAAATATTCTACCATCACCTTACAACCCCGAGCCGCCCAATAGATAACACAGAAAGAAAAACTTGCGCTTAACTAATTGTATTATCTATGGGATGGCTCGGTTTGGGCTTCTTCCTTTTCGCTCGCCGCTATTCAGGAAATATTTCTCTTACGAGATTGTTTTCTTTTCCTCCAGGTACTAGAATGTTTTACTTCCCTGGGTACGCATCTTGATAAATCAAGATCACAGATCAAGTCTGTGGGGTTCCCCCATTCGGAAATCTCCGGATCAAAGATTGCTTAGCATCTCCCCGAAGCGTATCGCCGCTATGCTGCGTCCTTCATCGCTCTGTTGTGTCAAGGCATCCACCATACGCCCTTAATATTTCCATTAGGAAATATAAAGACCACAATCACTTTTGTTTGTTACCTGCCCCACTTTCTTCTTGAGAAAAGAAAAGTGGGATTGTCGAAACCAAGAAGAAGGTTTAGAACTTCCTGATCTCGACTCTACCTCTGATATGAAAAGACCTCCATAGAAATCAAACAGACTTATCACCTGTTTGATTCCAAATGAATCAGGGTAGAATTTAGTTGTCAAAGATGTATGTCTTTCTGAGTGATCCTGGTAAAACTTTTTTCTCATTTAAAAGAAAATCGCTCTTTTTGAGAGCGGTCTTTTCAAGTAGCGCCTTTGTCAGACGTTACTTAATCAGACCGTTCTACTAAGATGATTAACATAACTGATAAGAGCTATTATACGCACAGTGGAACCTTTGTCAAATAAAATAGCCTTTCTGGCGTATTTACCAAAAAGGCTTATTTTATATGGCCAGATATGGCTATTAAAACCCCGAGATTAGTCTCTTCTAGATAGCTTATCTACCCCCTTTTCAAGGATTTTTGCAGCTACTTCTTTACCCCCTAGACCAAAGGCCAATCCGAAGGCCAATGACAGTGCAACCACTACCCCTATGAACAGGATCTGTACTAGCTCAGCAGCTATGTTCAATTGAACCATAGCCGTTAGAACTGCGAATACAATGATAGACCATTTAGTGATAGCACCAAGTACCTTAGAGCTCTTTAGATGAGCAGCAGAAGATGCGCCGATTACTAGCTTTTGAGCAACCTCGGCAATGATCACAGATACAAGTAATATAAGAACAGTGATGATGACGTGAGGAATATAACCCACAATGATGTCTTCTAGGTAAAGTGTAACTTGTGTAAATCCGAATACTCTAAGAGCAGATAGGAAGAACACTGAGATAACAAACCATTTGATAAGACCTCCTACGAAAGCACCTGAGTTAAGCTTGATGTCTCCTTTTTGAAGAGCCTTCTCAACTCCAGCTTGTCTTAGAACATCGTCAACTTTTACAGTTTTGAAAATTTTCTCAACAACTTGTCCGAGAAATGTACCAGCTATCCAACCAACAACGAAGATGATAAGAGCAACAAATACATAAGCAGCCATCTGTATTGCTACCGGAGCAAATCCTGTGAATGTAGTTCCCAGAGCATCTCCCCATGTTTGAATAATCATAGTTTTAAATTGAAATTATTTATAGTTTTTTTTAATCTTTGGGGCGACTTTCCCCTATGATTAAATTATACCATATTAGAATAATCCAAGGCGGTCTAAAACAACTTCATGAGGATAATCCAAGACATCACGGATCAACCTATCTCCTACCCCCAGACGGTACTTAAAGTCCTCTGTGTCTAGAACCGCAAATCTTATCTCCTTGCCAAGCTCTGACTCTATGTTTGAAATAATGTTTTCAGAAGTCTGCTTTTTCGTACCTTCAGCTATCACCAGTATATCAAGACGAGCATCCCAAAGTTCTTTGAAGATTCCTGAGAAGATAACGGCTTTGAGTTTACCTATCTTTGATAGTTTTTTGATAATGGGTTTAGTATTGATAAGACTTGTTTGTAACAACAATCTTTGGAACTCCATAAGATACGGAAATTTGTCATTTAGATACCAGACCACTTTTGAACCATTTCTAGTAGACTTTTTTATAAGACCAACTTTTGACAAAAATACCAGCTCTTTTCTTGCCTTTGAAGTATCAATCTTTGATCTATCAACAACATCTTCTGTAAAAAAGTAGAGCGACGGATTGAACAAAAACAACCTCATAAGCTTTACCCTGGCTGCCCCACCAAATATTTTTTCTAATGTATCCATAGTGTATCTACTGTAGCACATTTTAAAAAAGTAAAAAATTGCCTTTTTTGAGAGTTGTGTCGTGTGTTATGTCAAAACTCTCCTCCTTTTCCAAGACCGAGTCAGGCTTAATATGTGCGTGGCCCTGTGACGGGTATCATTGACATTAAAGCCGGATATCCCTATTCTGATAACCAGAATACAAGTTCCAAAACCTAACAACCAATACTCTAAAAATATGAGCAACCTACACAAAGCATTTAACGATGCAAAAAGTGCAGGTGCTCTTGTTGAAAGGCCACCTGTAGATCCTAATCATTTTAAAACAAAGCCAAAAAAGGCAAAAAAGCCTTCGAGTTGGAAATCGATGCTGATACATGAAAAATTGAGATGGATAAAAATACATGGTCCAACTTCAAACCTACCTGTATCAGTAGAGATAGCTCAACTGATTAACGAGGGCAAGACTAGGCTTTTTCTAAGCCAACTTACTCGATCAGAGTTGATCAAAAGGGGCGGAATACTCAGAGTCCTGATTTCACCATCTGAATTTGTTTTGTTGCAACAACGCATTATTGACTCAGGGTTAAAGCATTCAGAGAAGGTGGCACTTGGAGCACGAGTAAGGCTCGAGGAAATTGATCAACCTCAGGAAGTAGACTGTGATGATTTTGATGCTGATGTTTGTGATGGTGAGTATGCCAAGCCAGACAATCACGATGAATCTGAATACGATCCAAGCCTCGAAATGAATCGCAGGGTTTATGGAGGTCTAAGAAAGATCAGAGCTAGTCATCTCAGTCGATTGAATTGCAAAGTGCAAATCATAGTGAACACTGGTGGCCAAAGAGGCTCTTTCCAGTTTTCAGGCATTCTGACATATGAATGCTTACTATCGGTACTGACTGAAATCAAGACTCGAGAGGAGGGCATCAACAACTTGAGGACCAGGGTGGATAACAAACACATAGAGGTTGTTGAGCGCCGTAACCCACTTAGAGCAGGAAGACTAGTGCATGACATAGACGTACCATGTGACCCTTGCTTCAATCAGCAATAACAAAGACACAAATCAAAACGGTTAAACCGGGAGCCTGACCAGCTCCTTTTTTATTACCAAAATATTTCTAGAAAAATAAAAACCAGACATTTACTGCCTAGGTTTCTTGCATTCTTGAATAATAAAGGAGTACCGTGAGAGTCACGGTCTAAGGAAAAACAAAAAACACAAATCCGAGAGACTTGTGAGTTGCAACGAACAGAGGAAGTTTTCAGCAGAAAACTTCTGTTCTCTCGGATTTGTGTTTTCTTGTTTTGACTATTTAAGCTCTACCTTCCCACCAGCCTCTTCAACTTGCTTCTTAAGAGCATCAGCCTCTTCTTTCTTCATACCAGCCTTGATAGTTGATGGAGCCGCGTCTACAAGATCCTTAGCCTCTTTTAGACCAAGACCTAGAACTTCTTTTACAACCTTGATGATTGCAATTTTGTTAGCACCAGCATCTGAAAGGATAACATCAAAAGATGTCTTCTCTTCAGCAGATGCACCACCAGCTGCAGGAGCGGCTACTGCAACAGCAGCAGCTGATACTCCGAATTTCTTTTCTAGGAATTTAACTAGTTCGTGAAGTTCGATAACTGACATTTTTTCTATAGCATCAACTACAGTCTTAAATTGTGCAGGTGTCTCGATTTTTTCATCAGCTACTTCTGCTTTTGGAGCAGGTGCAGCGGCAGCAGGAGCTGCAGGAGCCGTAGTTTCTTCAACAGGAGCAACTGGAGTTGTCTCTTCTGCTGGAGTTGTTGTTGTTTCTTCTGTCATATTTTTATTTTAATTTAATTACTAATTTTGTCCGGCAATTCTTAATTATTAATTGATAATTACTAATTGCTAATTAACCTTGTTTCTTTTCTGCAATAGCATTAACTGCCATAACAAATCCTTGGATTGGAGAATTGATGATATTGACGAATTGTGCGTAAAGAGTCTTTTGAGAAGGAATAGTTGCAATAGACAACATTTCTTCTTTGTTCTTGTACACTCCATCGAATATACCTCCCATTATTGATATCTGGTTCTTGAACTTGTTTTGAAATTCAAAAACTTCTCTTGCTGGTGCAAGCAGGTCTCCACTGTAAGCTAGCGCCATCTCTCCTTCCATAGCAGGTATTTCACCTTTTATGTCCAATGAGTTTAGAGCTATCTTTGTAAGAGTCTTCTTGGCAACAGTGAATTGGATATCTTTTGATCTGAGTTCTTTTCTAAGCTCAGTTGTCTCAGCTACAGGTAGTTTGTGAAAATTCACAAAAACTACTGATTTTGAGTTTGAAACTAGATCCTTTACTCGATCAACAATTGCATGTTTTTGATCTTTTGATATTGCCATATTTGTTGGGATTTTATCCTCGACCTTTTGTTAATGTTCTCGAAAAAGCAAAAGCTCCAAAATCAGCGAACTGATTCTAGAGCTTTTAAGAGTAAGATTGGATATTGATTTTGGCTGTTTGTACAATCCGCTCAATTGACTCGAGCGATTTGGACTAGTGTCCGCTATCTGTATATCCGACCTCTGCATAGGGTTTATGGCTAGTATACAGGCCAGCATCTAATCTGCCCCGAACTATCCACCTATGGTCTCTGAAGCCCTTTCGGGTATAACAATACCTGAAAAATGGCCGGTGTCAATTGCAGGTCAGTCGCAAGGCTGTCATTGGTTAATCCCGAGAAAGGTCCCGACCATCAGATAAAACTCCTTGTAAAGAAAGCTCGCCTCTGGACGTCTCAAGCCACCTATGTAAAACCTGCGTTTTTCTTTTGATAGCTCATTCATCATACTCACCAAACTAGTAACATTTTGTTGTAAATATTTAAATGAATTTGTAGAAGTAATACTTGATACACCTAATTCATCATCACCAGCAGTATCTATCGGAAAATCAAAAGGTTGTGCATTGTACTTTCTCTCAAGTGCCAAAACTTTTCTGTAGTACCTCGACTTATATGGCTCTCTTATATTACTTTGGGATATCTGTGATTTCATTCTTGCAAATGATTGCCTAATATTCTGACGGTAAACATCTGAGCTCATGTTCCCAGAATCTGAAAGAGTGTATTCAATCTGAGTTGAAGACGTTGCATTAGAACTTGTAGCAGTCCCTGCCAAGGTTGATCCACTTGAGTTCTCCACTAATACATTACTGGGACCTTTGACTGAATCTGCACTGCCATCGCCATCGAAATCAAGATTAATTGTAGGTGCAATATTTTGGAGTACTTCTAATGTGGTACTACCTGTATTAGAGGCATTTAAAGTGACATTGGGATTTGTATAAACAGATACTTGTGTTTCAGGTGAGATAAGCACATTTGAGAATGTATATGTAATATTTTCTGGTTCTCCTAATACTGAGCTTGATCCACCGCCAGAATATTGTATATATCCAACCTTTACATCTACAGTCTTAAG
>JAIXXV010000025.1 GCA_027490575.1 bacterium
GATCGATACTGTATTCATACCATCACCCATGCCATCTACGGACGAGTCACCGGATGATTTCTTTTTACCACCTACCTCACTTGCTATATCAACCTCCCCATCAGAAAAACTTTCCAAAACATGAACCCGGGATCTTATGGTAGGAAGAAAAATAGAAGCTGAAGGAGATATCAAGAAAATATAAGTTCCAAGTGAAGGTTCTTCGAGGGTCTTGAGTAGGTTGTTTTGTGCTTGGTGTGATATTGACCTTAGGGTGGATATGATTATCTTCTCTCCCCCGTGGACAGCATTTTGTGAATTTTTACTAATGAGTATTTGGGCATCTTCTACACCGAACATATCTGCAGTGTGAATGAATACATCAGCATGGCCTGAAGGAAAATTAAACAAATCTTTAATAAATTCTAAAAGTTTAGGTAGTTGTGATTCACTGCCCTCTAATATATATGCGTGATGGAGCTGCTCTTTTGTATTGAAAACTCTTTTCATTTTAGATTTGTTTGTAAACCTTGAAGCCAATAATCCCTTTGGATACATATGACACTTTAACGCTTTGAAATAACTGCCTTTTTGTATGTATCAAGGTGATCAAGTGCGATACCTGTACCTTTGACTACACAGTAAAGCGCATCGTCAGCAAGCACTGCCTTTACACCTGTGCGTCTGAACACTAACTCAGGTAGGTTTCGTAGTTGTGATGAACCACCAGTCATGATGATGCCGTTGTCGATAATATCTGATGCTAGCTCTGGTGGAGTTTCTTGTAGTACATCCTTGATAGCTTTTATCATTTCTCTAAGTTCTTTTGATATTGCCTTTACTATCTCGTTGGTTTTGATATCAACTGATCTAGGAAGACCTGTCAAAAAGTCTCTACCTTTTATGGTCATAGATAGCTCCTCGTCCACCGGCACAGCTGATCCTACTTTCATCTTTATGTCTTCGGCGGTCTTGTCACCAATAGCAAGGTTGTATGTTTTCTTTATGTAGTCGGTGATTGCATGATCGAGTCTATTGCCGGCGCATTTTACCGAAGTACAAGCCACAATACCTCCGAGAGAGATCACCGCAACGTCTGTCGTACCGCCTCCTATGTCCACTATCATGTGACCGACAGCTTCTTGGATAGAGATACCAGCACCGATGGCAGCGAGGATAGGCTCTTTTACCACGTAAGCATTTTTAGCACCTGCTTTTATAGCAGCTTCGATAACAGCCCTTCTCTCAGTTGATGTAACACCAGCTGGTACAGATACCATAACGTCGGGTTTCCAAATATTCCATTTACCCAATGCTTTACTTATAAAATACCTAAGCATCGCTTCTGTCACCCTATAGTCCGCTATCACTCCGTCCTTCATTGGTCTATAAGCAATAATACTCTCAGGAGTCTTTCCTATCATGTCTTTAGCCTCAAGTCCTACCGCCAATATCCTGTTGTCTTGTTCAGAAACAGCGACTACCGATGGTTCATTTAGAACAACACCCTTTCCAGGTAGAAAGACGAGTGTGTTGGCAGTTCCAAGATCAATGCCTAGTTTTTTGGAGAAAAATCCCATACCGCTATCATACTATAAAAAGGTGTAAATGAGAAAATCTGGAAACGTCTTGATAAATGAATAAAAATTCAAGTATTTATTAATTATAAATTAAAATTTTATGTTATTTAATTAGCAATATGTCAATATCATTTAGCCTTAAAATTTGGCAAAATATAGTCATAATCCTGCTCAAAAAACTATAAAATGAACATCGTAACCGTCTACCCCATCATAAGAGGCGCATTCAAAGAAGAACTCACGTACTGGAGTTCACATGATTTTAGTATTGGCTCAATCATAGAAGTGCCACTTAGAGGTAGAAATATACATGCACTTGTTGGAAAAAGTGAGTCAGCAAAAAATGCAAAGTCTCTGATAAAAAATGCATCTTTCACCACTAGAAAGATTGAAAAGAAAAAAGAAGTGCAGATCGTGCGCCAAGAATGCATTAGGGCATGCATAGATACAGCTGATCAGTACATGTCACCACTAGGACAGCTCATAAAGGCATGTATTCCCGATATCGCATTTGAAACAATAGATTCAAAAACACAAGATTCAAAGTCACATGAGGCTAATTCAAAAAAGACAGATGAAGGTAAAATGAGTGCGGACACTGATCAAAAGATTGCGAACAAAAGTGGCAATATAAATGATGACATAGAAGATGAAGATCTTGATACTTTAGATAAACAGAAACTGCGTGCTTCTGCGGACATGGTGGTATACCAAACAAACACTGAAGACAGGTTGGGTACTTACAAGAGTATTGTGAGAGAAGAATTTGCAAGAAAAAAATCAGTGTTGATAGTATGCCCTACTCTAGCTAGTGCTCAAGAAGTATTTGAAACTTTGAAAAAAGGCATTGATAGTTATGCCGTACTACTGCATGGAAAGCTCTCAAAGAAAAAACAGCTTTCTGTTTGGTCAGAAGCACTTAGTGAGGAGCACACTTTACTTATAGTTACCACTCCACTTTTTGCATCAATACCGAGGCATGACATCAGTACTATCATATTGGAGAAAGAATCCTCTCGAGGTTACAAGACTCTGGTAAATCCTTATTTTGATTTTAGGGATTATATTGAAAAGTATGCTAAAAACCTGGGTATCCGTATGATACTCGGGGATAGTCTTTTGCGTATAACCACACTATATAGAAGAGACCAAGGAGAGCTGGTCGACTTCTTCCCTATCTCATATCGCATAGACAAAGAAGCCGAGGTACTTGTGGTGAACACAAAAGAGCGACAGAAAAAAGCCAAAGCGCTCAAGGACACTGCAGATGCAGACGATATATCCAAGATAAAAGCTCAAGCAAAGTTCAATATACTTAGTGAGGAACTCCTATCAATGATTGATTATGCTCAAAAGAAAAATGAGAA
>JAIXXV010000006.1 GCA_027490575.1 bacterium
AAGATTTGCTATCCAACATCTCCACACCTTCAAAATAAGTTCTTATTTGAAGAGTATTTGAACCTGTTTGAGGGGGTAAAGGTATATCTGAACCTCCAGAACTACAGTCCACACTAGTAAAACTATCTTCATTGAAAGCGTAATCACAGACTCCATCATTTGTACCCCAGTTCACGCTTGGTGCCCAATCATTTTGGCTTACCGCACTGTCTTGAGTCGGGCTAATGATTGTATAGTCATTTGCAAAGGATGAGGTAATTGAAAAACCAAAGTATACAATAACTAAAATAGTAAAAACCTTGACTAGATAAGAAAGAAACTTAAAATTCATCCCTCAAATTATACCTTGTATTGAGGCTATTTCATAAGCAAATATGTGGAAATCTATATTCGAAATTATCAAAGGCTGAACCTCAGCGATGCTTTTTTATAAAAACGCGTAATCGCATAACATAGACAGAATATAGACCGAGTTCTAAAACTTGTTGCGGGTCGTGGAATTGCACCACGTCTATAAGGTTATGAGCCTCATGTGCTACTGTTACACTTACCCGCTATGTGCATCGTGCTTTAGCAGTATAATACAAAAAACCTATTTTGCAAGGCTAAATATAAAGCTTAGGGCAGACCGATTAAAGCACTCTTATACCGTACAGACTCATTGAGCCGGGCCAATACTTCTATATAAAGTAAAACTCCTCAAATACCTTTTTATACAACCTTATTGCCCTGTCAGCTTCATCCTTTGTAAGTTCATAATTGGCACCCTCATGGGCAATGATATTTCTGATTTTGTGAGCTTTCCATGCCTCATCCAATGTTATGAAGGTAGACTTGTCCGCTTGCTTTAGCATCTCTCCTATTGAGTTCCCTTCAAAACCCATTTGACTTAGCATGTCATATAAAAGTATATCAGCCTCTAGTATAGCGACTCTCCACTCAGACTGCGCGTATGATTGCATATGTCTTTCTATCTCTTCCCACTTTGGGTTTATAGCCTTCTCTTGCACAAATGATTCAACAGGAAGTTCATTTGGTATAAGAGATCCGTTGACGTCTTCTGTATGACTTGACGAGTAAATGCTTTTTGGAGCAGTGCTGACAATCTCCCTCTGTGAACCAGACAATATAGAGTCTTTAGCACTTAGCTGTTGATTATGCGCGAGAGCAATTTCCTTATATCCAAGCTTTACATAAATAATTCCTAAAATAATAATGAATGATACAAATACTGAAATAAAACTCAATCCCTCAATAAAAGATGTGAACAAAACATAAGCTTTTTCTCCTGTTTCACTATTTATCAAATCAACTTCTTTTGTATCAACTCCGAAGAAAGATACGACTGTTGGAATAACAACAAAAACTAGCATTACGGCCATTAGTGCATAAAACACCATTTGGTTTTCAGAAGATGCAGGTGCTGGTGCTGGTTTTTTTGGTGGCATTTTGTTCAATGATTATTTACTCAACATTATTGCAACAGATTGATATTAAACTAACCAGTTACGGAAATATTTTTTAGTTCTAATTCTTGAATTGTTCTGGTAAGCAACATTTCTAAATCTCTTGAGTCCAGTTCTCCACTTTCACCGTCATCAAAAGGGTCTTTGACTTCATCAGATCTTACTGCATATACCTTGGCTCTTAGACTATCATTTATAAAACGAGCCACAGACTCTTTGGTTAAAACGACTTCTTTTTCAGACCTACTCATTTCTATAATACTTCCAGCTAAGACTTGAGCAATCTCTATGATTGGATTTTCTGAGGCTTCAATATTTTTTAACTCAAAGTCAGTGACGGCCTCAGTTGCCCCGCCATTTCCATCAGGTTGTATTTCGCTTTGCTCTTTATGCGCACCACCACCTTCTTCTTGTGGTGCTGGCATGTGTTGGAATCCTTCTCTCATATATATAGTATAACCTATAAAGCTCTGAGTTGCTGAACTTTTTTACCCACAGCAAAAAGTATATCTTCTCGACTATGTGGCGCCGTAAATTGAAGACCTATTGACAAATCAGTACCTGTATCAGATTTTGTAGATCCAGCAGGTATAGATATTGCAGGAGAACCCGTAAGGTTTGCCGTAACTGTGAATATGTCTTCCAAGTACATTTGGACTGGATCATCACTATGTGAACCTATTTTAAATGATGGAGTTGGAGTCGTCGGAGTCAGAACCACGTCAACATTTTCAAAAGCTTTTTCGAAATCACTCGATATCAAGTCCTTGGTAATATTTGCTTTGTTATAATAAGCATCATGATAACCACTAGAAAGTACATAAGTACCAAGCATTATACGTCGTCTCACCTCTTTTCCTAGAAGCTCACCTCTAGTATTTAGATAGTCACCCAGAAGATCATCTCCTTCTACTTTTGATCCAAACTTTACACCATCAAATCTAGCCATGTTTGAAGATACTTCTGCTGGCATCAAGATATAGTAAACTGCAAGTGAATATTTTACATGTGGCAAAGATATTTCTTTAACTTCGCAACCAGCAGTCCTTAGAAGTTCTATAGTTTTATTTAATGTTTCAATTACTGACTTATCTATCCCTCCTTGATTCATAAGTTCTGGAACAATACCTATGCGTATTTTTTCAGGATTAAATGTATGTCTTGATATATTTTTTACTTCATCTTCATGTTTTAGACTTGTTGAGTCATATCTATCACCGTCTTGATTTTTTATGATATTGAAAATGTATTCTACATCCTCTACTGTATGTGCGAGCGGACCGATAACATCTAGTGATGAACCCATTGCCATCAATCCATGTCTAGAAACACTTCCATAAGTCGGCTTCAATCCAACTACCCCGCAGTATGCTGCAGGTTGTCTGATAGATCCTCCCGTATCAGATCCAAGACTCACTGGTGCTCCACCCATAGATACGACTGCTGCTGATCCGCCAGAAGAACCACCAGAAACTCTCTCAAGGTCATGTGGGTTTTTTGTAACACCGTAAGCCGAGTTCTCAGTTGAACCACCCATAGCAAACTCGTCCATGTTTAGTCTTCCCAGAAACAATGCACCAGCATTCAACAGCTTTTCAACCACGGTCGCATTGTAAGGTGCTTTATAATTTTCCAAAATCTTTGAAGACGCACTTGCTACCTTTCCTTCAACTACAATATTGTCCTTGATAGCAATCGGTACACCGAGTAATGGAAACTCAACATAAATCTCATTCGCACTTTTACCTGAAGTCAAAAGCTCAGCTCTTTTTTTATCAGCAAGCTTTGCTGACTCAATAGCATCAGTAAAAAACTCAAGGTATGCATTTATGTCAGTATTTTTCTCCTCATAAATCTTTTTGTACCCATTTACCAAAGACTCACTAGAAGTCTCACCTGACTTTAGTAAGTTAATGATTTCTATAACTGTAAGTTTCGCAATGTCTTTCATGTTTTATTGATTTAGAATCTTCTTAACTTTTACCAGACCGTCTTGAACTGAAGGTGCGCAATTTAAAACAGAGCCTGCATCAGGGTTCACATTAGTATCAGCAATATCTTCTCTGAGAATATTTCTATGCTCTGGCAATTTCGCCTTCACACTATCTGACGAAACTTCTTTTATTTGCTCAACATAACCAAGTATAGAGTCTATCTCCTTTGTAAACTGGGTAATCTCTTGCTCTGTAAGCTTCATTCTAGACAATGATGCTAGTTTTTTGACATCTGCTTCCGTAATTGACATGGGGTCATATTAGCATTTATTTTTGAGATTGGGTATGGCTCAGCAGTTAGCAGTTGGTAGGTAACAGGTAGCAGTTAAAATTGATATTTGCTTAATGTTGCAAGAGTATACTTACTCAAAATATGATTAACTTTCAGCCCAAATCTGGTAGTGTTTTATGGTGTGACTACGAAGGGTTTATAATCCCGGAAATGATAAAACGGCGACCTGTAATAATCATTTCTAAACACAAGAAAAACTCAAGTCTAGTACTAGTTGTTCCAATTAGCACTAAAATGCCTAAGAAAGAACATTATACCAACATAGAGTTACCCAGAGTTATATCAAAAAAATATTTTAAGGACAAAAGAATGTGGTTAAAGTCAGATATGATAAATGTTGTTAGTTTAAATAGACTATTTCTGATAAAAAACACCTTGACTGTTCCGAATATTGACGAGTCACTAGTACAACAAATAAAAGATGCGATTGTTAAATTTTACTGCTTAAATTAAAAAACACTGTTCACCTCTTACGAGTATAAACGGTGTTTTTTGACGAATGTGCTTTTTATGCACATTGCCTATTTTCATAGGTCTTTAAAGCCCCTTGCGGGTACAACAGCATATTATCATAAATATAATCAAGTTCAAATATTTTATGTCGAGGTTCAAAGAACTCTTCATAAAATAATATTCCCCTCTTTTTACAGAGGGGTGGTGGCGAATGCCAAATGTGACTACATAATATCAACTTGATAAATTATGTCAAACAAAAAACTGGTTTTGTAATCTAATCTAGCATACCCAAAAACTCATCCTCACTAAGCACCTTCACCCTGAGCTCTATAGCCTTATCTAGCTTTGAGCCCGCCTCCTCACCCGCTACTACATAGTCAGTATTTTTAGAGACAGCACTAGCAACATTTCCACCCAGTGCTTTTATGCGCACCTTTGCTTCATCTCGAGACAAGCTTTCCATGGATCCAGTAAGTACAAATGTTTTTCCTTCGAAGTTTTGCGAAGTTGATTTTGAACCAGTCTTTGTACCAAGAGTCGCGTCTGCACTTGTACCTGCCCTAGAAGACAACACACCGCCCGCTCTCAATTTATCAGCATCTGTTAGTGCAACTATGTTCACATTTTCCAAAAGTCTCTTTACCAGGTCTTTGTGTTCTTTTACTTTAAACCAAGTTGATACAGATTGAGCAACCACCTCCCCTACTCCATATATATCTGCCAAGCTATCGACACTTGCATCTGCGAGTGCTTCTATACTTTTAAAATTTTCAGCTAAGTCTTCGGCTGTTTCTTCGCCAACATGATCGATAGATAAAGAAAAGATAAAGCGAGATAGTGTGACATCGCGAGACTTTTGTATCGCACTTAGTATATTGTCGACGGATTTCTCTCCAAAGCGTGGCAAGCTGATCATGTCACCTTTCTTCAGGGTAAATACATCGTCATAAGTAGAAACCAAACCATTCTCCAAAAAAGCGTCAATTTGTTTTGGACCGAGTCCGTCTATATCAAAGCATTTTTTTGATACAAAATGATAGAGCTTGCGTCTATGTTCCGCAGCTCCACCTCTGTATACACATCTAAATGCAGCTTGTCCTGGTATACGCTCGATGCTTCCGTCTCCTCCACATTCATCTACATGAGTTGGAAATGAGTAAGGTTTTGAGTTCTTAGGTCGCAGCTCCAGGAGCACATTTACAATATCAGGTATAACATCACCTGCTTTTTGAAGTATCACAGTATCACCTATCCGCACATCAAGTCTCTTTATCTCGTCTTCATTGTGAAGAGTTGCACGCGACACTGTGCTTCCTGCCACCTCAACAGGACGAAGGTGTGCAACAGGAGTGATGACACCCGTTCTACCAACCTGTAGCCTGATATCCTCAACCACTGTTGTAACCTGCTCAGCTGGAAACTTATAAGCAATACCAAAACGCGGCGACTTACCTGTGTAGCCTAGCGCCTGCTGATACTTATTTTCATTGACCTTTACCACGATACCATCTATCCAGTAATCCTGTTTTTTTGATTTGTCTTTCCACTTGTGCCACATTTTTATAACATCATCGATAGTCTGACAATGTTCCGCGTGTTGATTGACCTTGAAACCAAGACTCTTTAGTGTTGCAAGTTCATCGTATTGATTTTGATTAGCTAACTCTTTACTATCAGACTTTGCAATATCGTATATAAACATGTCTAACTTTCTTGAAGCTGTGATACGAGGGTCAAGCTGACGAATAGATCCAGCAGCAACATTACGAGGGTTTGCAAAAAGTGGTAAGCCATTTTTCTCTTGCTCTTTATTTATCTTTTCAAAATGTTTTTTAGACATCCAAACTTCGCCTTCTACCATGATGGATACAGGACTGTTCAAGACAAGTGGCACTGAGTCGATAGTGCGCACATTTACAGTAACATTTTCACCAACCTTACCATCACCTCTTGTGGCAGCAGTTATGAGTTTTCCATCAATGTATTCTAAAACTACTTTCAAGCCATCTATCTTGAGCTCACATGTATATGTTGGGCTTGGTACAGCAGGCGTACCAACTTCGCCAAAAGAATCTTTTATAAATCTCTTAACTCTTGCATCAAACTCTCTTATATCATTCTCAGTAAAGGCGTCACCATAAGACCATTGGGGTACTTTATGAGTAACCTTTTCAAACTTATCTAGCGGTTTCCCTGCAACTCTCTGACTTGGAGAATCAGGTGTAATGAGCTCCGGGTGAGCATTTTCTATCTCAACAAGCTCTCTTTTCAATGAGTCCAATGCCTCAGCCGATATCTCCTCCTTGTCTAAAACATGGTAGTTGTATCTATGTTTTTCTATAGCAGACCTGAGTTTTTCTAGTCGGTCTTTTATCTCTTTAAGCGAGTCTTTGTGTGGTCCTTCTTTCATGAGGACATTTTAGCACATTATGAAAAGTCGCACTTGGTTGAAATCAGGGCGCCAGCCAGTGCAATATCTGACCAGACTAGTAAGTAAGCACCACCGCTCTTTCTACTATCTTTGGACTATTTAGCTGACACTCACCATTAACAAAGTTAGTATTGTATCCGCGTGATTCTATACGAGTTCTCTCCAATATAGGTGCATCTTCCTGTGGACCAACAAAAGCAGGGTCCGGATAATTTGATTTTATAACAGTAACAACAGCACAACCTGGATCTGTATCATCCCCTGATGAAGGCCTAAAATCTGCGTGAAAAAATGTAGTAGTAGTTGCAGGTTGCCAAGGCTGTAAACCAGCTGGCAGAGTTTCTTTTACAAGACTTCCTACCCTACCAAATGTATTATCTCCTCCCGAAAAACCACATCTCATATTTATATCCTCAGGGTCGAATTCTCCATATCTTGAGAATGATCCCACAAAAGTAGTGACACCTACTGCGTCTTTAACATCCCAATACAGTGCGCACTCAGCACCACTGTCGGCTGCATAGAAAGCGATTTGAGACTCACGCCCAGAACCTGAGAATATTAGCTGTTTCAATATGATATTACTAAGTGAAAGTCCGATTGATAGAAGTAGACTAGAGACAATTAGAGCAACAAAAAGTGTGAACCCTGTTTGCTTTTTTAGGTTTTTATTTACATAGAATTTATTTTTAATTGATGAAATTTTCATTTTATTTATTTACAATTATCAAATTATATAGCTTCAAAATTCTCAATTTGCCAATTGAAAAGATTTTCTCTTATAACAACATTTTTCTCACCAGAAGGAGTGGTCCACTTTACTCTGACAGTTACAACCACCTCTCTGTTTTTTGCCCAATCAATATTTCTTGAATCACTTTCATCAGCCAGACCTCTATTTAAAATAATCTCTCTAATAAACTTTGAATCAGGAAGACCGGGGTCATCTTCTCCATATGGAAGTTTAGATGAGTTTGTTGGCACAGATGGATCTGCGTATCTCATATTCGGACAAACAGAATTACATCTTTTTAGCTGATAATTACCAGATTTTTCTAGATACAATTTATTGGTCTCTGCTCCAGGATTATTTATTACATCTATTGTATCTATCTCACCTATACCATCCAACCAATCAGTATGGGTCCTAGTTTCTTGTAATGAGTTATTGTCTCTTGTATTTCTAATAAACTCAATCGCCTCTTGAGCAAGATAGTATGCGGTAACCTGATCACGTGAATAGAAAGACGCTCTTAGAGATTGGGCAACTATGGCAAGAGGCCCCGTCAATGCAATAGTCAAGATTGATATGGCAACCAAAGTTTCAACTATAGTAAATCCAGTTTTTCCTATATTTGTTTTTATTTTTATTTTATAAAAGTTTTTCATATTTTAAATGTGTATTTAGGAATTGGCTGTCTAGAAACCAATGTTCAAGAGACGTTGTGATACATATGTCTGGATTATAAAATCAGATTCAGTCGACCCACTCTTTGCTGTACCTGATATTAGTATAAATATACTTGGCTGCCTTCTGTCTCCCGGGGCAGGACTGTCTACATAAAACTTTGCTGACTTTATGTCTACATCTGGTGATGTCAGAGATGATCCAGTTACAGATGCGCCAGCACCTGCACTTGTGTACTTCTCTATTTTACCAGGAACACCAGCACTCCCAGGAACAAATATATATCTAACAGCCTCAGGTTGTGGCTTTAAAAGAGAGACAAAGGATATGTCTGTCTGTGCCGTAGAAGCTCCAGCTGTACACAAACCAGTCGGAGGTGATGTATAAAAGCTTGCTTGGGAAAAATTGTCCACCCGACCACATCTATAGTAATACCCAGTCTTCATATCTCTAACCATACTCTCGATGGCAAAGTTTAGATTGTTTACTACAGCATTTATGTTTTGAGCCTTTCTATTGCCAGCTATGATACTGAAGATAACAGCAACTGATATGAGCATTACTACGGTGAAAAGTGCAACAGCTACAAGTAGCTCCACCATCGTAAAACCACCTCTCAATGACTTTTCTTTTTTTAGTTTTGCATTTATCGAGTTAATTATCTTTATCATATGTTCTCTATAATTGTATTACACATCGAGCGTTTATGAAACAAAGTTCTTTATTATTTTGACCCGTACTAAAGGTGTAAGTCAATGCTGGGGTTCTTTACTGACTTTTAACGCAAAGCCCCGAACTTGAGTCCACAACTCTAATCTGGCCAGTAGGTTCAACAACCACTACTCTACAGTTGGCTCTATCCAGAGTATGTACTACCACATATACCCTTTCACCAGCAGGTGCAGGGGTCATTGTACCGACAGCACTACCTTTGTAGATATTTGGTGCAGGTACAGGCCTTCTAAAAACTACTTCAGCCACATTTACAATCTCAGGTTGACCTGTTTGGCATGCCCTGACTGGATTACCCTCTAGGTTTCCTACACAGATAGCAGATATAAAGTTTCCTCTTTGGTTTTCAAAAACATATCTAACTCTAGCCTGAGCATTTGGTCCTGATGGGTCATATGGCACATATGTTTCCGAAGCATTTCCAAAAACCATGACCTCTCTAGGTGTAGCCATGTTGAAATGAGTTCCGTATTGACCAGAAAATATACCCGTTGCTGTTGTAGAAAAACTAGAATCTCTTACTCCTATACCATAAACCTGCGCCTCTCTTACTGATAAGGCAATTTCATATGCCATGTTGGTCAGCAAAGTATTACTGTTTAGGCGAGCCTGATCAAACATGGCAATAGTAGTGATAATGGCAAATATAGCTATTACGATGATAAGTTCAGGGAGACTAAAACCTTTTTGACTATTAGAATTATCATTTTCGACGACTTCAAGTACTTCAACCACTTTATGTAGTCGCTGTTTTTCTACAGCATTTTTGAGAATAACTTTAATATTTTTTAATGTATTTTTGATAAGCATTTTACTTTATCATTATACCCTATATATATCTGAGTTTATATACGACAACTCACAAGACCTTTAGACTTGCACTTGCACTTGCACTTGCACTTTGAGCAGACCCTAGAGTAGGTACCCCACAGATTCAAATATATTGTATCCAAAAAAGTAAGCCAAAAGGAGTCCTGCGATTAAGAAAGGTGCAAAAGGTATTTCACTTTTCATACCAAATGAATGACCGTGATGATTCTTCTTAAAATATTTATCAACTATCAACAGACATACAGAAAATACTGCCCCTATCCAGAAACCAAAGATAATGGCTGACGCGCCGAGCGACAATCCAAGAAACCACCCGATACCAAGTGCCAACTTTGCATCACCCAAACCCATCCATCTACCTTCAGATATTAGCCATAACAGGTAGAAAGGAAACGCTAGTATTATACCAGTAGATAAAGACAAGAAACTAGGCATTGCTATAGATATTTCACCTAGTGAATCAAATCCAATAAACATTGCCAAAAAAGTCACTGTTGCAAATGTGTATGAAAACATATCCGGGATAATCTTGTGCCTAAAGTCATATACCATGATCACTACTAGTATGGACATTACCAATAATCCATAAACAGTTGATACGACAAATTGTGCGGGTGCTGCCAGTAACATACTACTGTTTACTGCAAAGACCCCGGCAAACAGCAGCGCCGTTAAGAGCTCAACCGTAATGTATTGCCATGAGACTTTACTACCACAGTGACGACACCTTCCTCTTGCCAGAACAAAACTAAAAACAGGTACCAGGTCTCTGGCACCCAGAGTTGTATTGCATGAAAAACATTTTGACCGCCCTCCTAGGCTCATGCCAGTATTTAGTCTATAGATGACAACATTCAAAAAACTGCCGATTATTGCACCAAAAAGTGCGAAGAAAATAATAAGTACTGTATTCACACTATATATAATATCTTAGTTGTGGCTTTGGGTAAATATAGCGAGGTAATACAAAACCAGCCGGAGGGCTGGTTTTGAGTTTATGATCCCGACCTTATGATTATTTGCTGAGATTATAGACCGTCGCAAGTTCCGTCTGGAGCACTTCTTTCAACTGATGAAGTTGTAGTAGCAACACCTCTTTGGTCTACACAGTAAGTTTCAGACCCTACAGTTGCTGCAGCTGACCAAGTTGTTGCGTTTGCAAAACAGCCCACGGATGATGTTTTATTTTTTATACTATTAACTATACCGCCGGCACCAGCATTTGTTAAACCAAATAAACTGCCAGAAGTCGATACACACCCCACACTCACTCCTGCTGTACCATAAGTTAAAGGTGCGTATGAGCCATTGTTAGTAGCAAAAAATAGCTCTGCTTGCGCTCTAATGTTTGCCAACTCACCTCTAACGGCAGCACCATCACCTCTAGATCTGGCTGAATTTAAAGCAACCAAGGTAACTGCTGCAAGTACTCCAATTATACCTATCACAACCAGAAGTTCTATTAGAGTAAAACCTCTATTTTTATTTTTCATTATATTTAATTTATTATTATACTTATATACTATCATATCAGTTAAATTATTTAACTAGCTCAATCCACAACCGCATACATCCAATGAAAAAGATTTTAACCCCTGTCTTTATTGAATCAACTGAGGTTTCTAAATTATTGTCATGGCTGTAATATAAAAAAGACCGATAACTCGGTCTTTTTTATATTACCTCTTTGTCTATCGGATTATAGACAAGTAAAGTCTGTTCCAGAAAGAGAAGCTGAAGTAGTTGATACACCTGTACTGTCAGCACAGAAAGTACTTCCACCAGTTACAGCTGATACAGCCCAAGCTGTTGAAGTAGCATAACATGCTACAGTAGCTGCCTTTGATTGCATTCCAGCAACTAGTCCACCTGCACCGTTAGCAGTTGCAACTGCAAATGGTCCTGTACCACAAGTTCCTTGTGTAGTAACTGTTCCGTATGAGTTACCGTTTGTAGAGTAGAATAGTTCCATCTGAGCTCTAACGTTTGAAACTTCGTTTTGAACTGCAGCTGCTGTACCTCTAGATCTTGCCGTTGTTAATGACGCCAATACAACTGATGATAGGATACCGATGATTGCGATAACTACCAAAAGCTCGATTAGTGTGAAACCTTTTGATGATCTCATATTTTTCATATTTCTATATCTATTAAATTAATTTATATTTTTCAAAAATCTTAAAATCGATTTTATATTTTTGACCTTTCGACAGACCAAAAACGTGACTATATTATAGCAATATATATGTATACAAAGATATACTTACCTGTGGATAGCACTTTATGTATTTTTGATGAATTTTTTACCTCTTTTTCCACCATCTGTTTATTTTTAATCAACCTATACCCTATCTCGAATTCTTAATTCTTAATTTTGCCTCTTTTTTGCCCAAAATTGCTAATTACTAATTGCAACTGCCTAAATTCCCGAAGATATATTGTATATAGGTATAAGCACCGAAGCGAGCAAGAATCCTACACCCAAACCAAGCATCACGATCATAATAGGCTCGATAAGATCAACAAGTGTGTCCACAGATGTCATCACTTCTCTTTGATAAAACTTTGATAGCGTCTTAAGTATGTTTCCGAGTTCTCCAGTCTCCTCTCCTACCCTCATCATTTGCACAAGTATACCTGGTATCTCTGGATACTTACCAATAGCATCTGAAAGTGAGCTACCTGTTTTTACAGCATCGAGTGTTTCTCTCATAATCTGCTCATAGACTTTGTTGTCTACTACATTAGCAGTAAGTTCAAGGGCCTTTACCATAGGTATACCACTCGTAAGCATAGTGTTTAGGTTGTCAGATATACGAGACAGGTAAAGCTTTCTATACAGGTCTCCCATAAAAGGTATATCCAACCTCACCCTCGATGAAGCAGCTTTTCCAGCATCTGTCTGTAAGAACCTTACCAAGAAAAACAATCCTACAATCAAAAGTATCACTATAAAAGGACCGAAGGCAACCAAAAAGTCACTCAATGCAATAACAATCTTTGTATATATAGGTATCTCTTGTCCCGAATCAACTAGTATGGAGCTGATCTTTGGGATAACAACAGTAAGCATCAATGACATAACTGCTACGAATGTAAAGATAACAAAGGCTGGGTAAATGAGAGCGTTCTTAACTTTTGATGTAACTTCATAGTTTCTATCTAAGTAATCTGCCAAAAACAAAAATGTCTCATCAAGTTTTCCTGACTCTTCTCCCGCTTTTACCATGTTTACATAAAAAGTAGAAAATACCTTTGGATGCTTGGACAGTGCCGCTGAAATACTAGAGCCCCCTTGAATATCATCTGATATTTCTACTAACTTGGCTCGTAAAAGCTTGTTTTCCGCCTCAGCAGAAAGGAGTTTGAAAATACGAAGTGCTGATACTTGTGAAGTAAACAGCGTGGCCATCTGCCTAGACAAGATAACTATGTCTTTATTTTTTACTCGTTGAAAAATCGTTATCTCTTTTGCAAATAGTCCACCTGCTTGATCAGCTGGAGTGATACTCTTGATGACAAAGTTTCTACGTTGAAGCGAACTTATAGCAATATCTATATTTACAGCATCTATTGATCCTTCTGTTTCAGCACCTTGTTCGTTTATGGCTTTGTATTTGAATAACATATTTATTTAGATTATCTACCTATATATTATAGCAACCTTTCCAATATCTGTGGATTTAGTGAATGCTGATATGCACTCTCTATACTTATCTCACCTCTTCTAACTAAATCAGCTAATGATCTGTTCATATCTATCATACCATCTTGCATACCTGTCTCTATGACAGTGTTTATCTCATGGGCTCTTTTTTCTCTTATAAGGTTAGCAACTGCATTGTTTGATACCAAAAGCTCATATGCAGGCACCATACCTCCTGATATACGAGGTATAAGTCTTTGTGAAAAGATACCAGAAAGTGAAGCAGCCAACTGTACGCGTATTTGATCTTGTTGACCAGCAGGAAATGTATCTATAATACGGTCGATACTTTGAGCAGCATTGTTGGTGTGTAGTGTAGAAAATACCATGTGACCAGTTTCAGCAGCCGTCACAGCAGCTGCCATAGTCTCATGTCCTCTCATCTCACCCAAAAGTATGACATTGACGTCTTGTCGCAACACTGATACCAGACCATTTTCAAATGAATCAGTATCGATGCCAACTTCTCTTTGATCAATAATAGACTTTTTTTGGTCGTATACATACTCGATAGGATCCTCAATAGTAACTATGTGCTCTGATCTCTCCTGGTTTATGAGCTCAATCATAGAAGCAAGTGTAGTTGACTTACCTTGACCTACTGGTCCTACTACCAAGAAAAAACCTTGTTTCTTTCTTGCAAACGTTTCTAGCATCGGAGGAAGATTTAGGTCAGCTATAGTCTTTATCTGCTTTGGTATAAATCTAAGAGCAATACTATAGTAGCCTTGCTGGATATATGCATTACCTCTGAATCTAGCATTGTCATCTAGCTTATATGAAAAGTCGAATTCTTTTTGTTGTACAAAAACCTTTTCCCTATCTTCACCAATCATAACTTTTAACATACCAACAATTGCCTCGTGAGTTAGGACATCTTTTTTTACAAGCGGTAGAAGAGTGCCGTTTGTACGTATCATAGGATGGCGCCCCTCAGACAAGTGAATATCTGAAGCACCTTCTCTTACAACTATAGATAGTAGGTCTTTTATTTCTTCTTGATGACTCATAATATTTTATTTATTTTTAGTTGATAGCATTCGTGTCACCTCTGTAACAACCTCTGAAGGTATAGTTGTAGCCTTTACTATATAACCATCTATACCAAGTTGTTTTGCTTTATCAATATCAGAAGACTGACCTTGGTTACTAAGCATCAAAACAGTAGCGTTTGGAGCTAGCTTCTTTTCTCTCATTGCAGCAAGAAACTCAAGTCCGTCCATAACTGGCATGATCACATCTAGCACCATGGCATCTGGTACAAAACCACTTTCTAGTATTTTTAATGCTTCGGCACCATTGCTAGCTGTAGTTACATCAAATTTCTCTTTTTGAAACTTGATTGCATACATATTTAAAATAAACTTGTCGTCATCTGTAATCAGTATTTTGTATGCTTTTTCTTCGTTCATAGTTTTAATTATAGGTTTTATTTAAGTATAGCAATTCTTTTACTTATAATATTTGAGTTTTACACAGTAGTGACCATGAGAGTCACGGGCTTGAAAACATAAATCAAGTTACGACGCCCAGAAAAGTACACAATCAGACTACAAAGTACTAACTTCCTCAAATGGTATTTGCTTTTGCAAAGCTTTGAAAATCGCGTCTTCTTTGAGAGTGGTGAACCCTCTCTTTCTAAGTGCATCAAAGATAGAAGGTTCTGTGGCATCCTTAAGTATCAATCTTTCAAGCTCCTTATCCATTTCAAAGACTTCAAATACACCTTGTCTACCCTTTGTACCCTTTGGACAATCAGGTGTAGGTTGTATTTTGAATATATCTACCGCCTTTGGAATTCTAGATTTGAACTCTTGTGGGAGATCTGCAAATTGCTTATCTATCATAGCCTTTATACTATCCTCGACAGGTATACTAACTGTTGCAGGTTCATATGCCTTACCTACTAGTCTCTGTGCCATACCCAGTATCAAAGTAGGCGCAATCAAGAAAGGATCGATACCCATATCTATAAGTCTCGGTACTATACCAATAGAACTATTGGTGTGGATTGTTGAAAATACCAAGTGACCTGTAAGTGCAGCTTGGATAGCAAGTTGAGCCGTTTCTTTATCTCGAATCTCTCCCACCATGATCACGTCTGGGTCTTGTCGAAGAGTTGTTCTAAGACCAGATGCAAATGTATAACCAATCTCAGGTCTTACTTGTGACTGACTTATACCCTCAATGTTGTACTCCACAGGATCTTCAAGTGAAAGTACGTTTTGAGTTTCTCTATCTAGGGCATTGAGCATCGAGTAAAGCGTAGTGGTCTTACCTGAACCAGTAGGACCAGATATAAGTATAAGACCATAAGGCTTGTTGATAGCTTTCTTTATCATCTCTAGTTGTTCGGGCATAAATCCTAGGTCATCTAGCTTTTGCACACCTTTTTGCTGATCCAAGATTCTCATAACCACCTTCTCGCCGAAGTAAGTTGGAAAAGTAGACACACGAAAATCAATCTTTCTACCATCTATACGAGCAGAAAAACGTCCGTCTTGAGGCTTTCTCTTTTCATCAAGCTTCATATTACATAAAACTTTGATACGTGCCACAACAGCATCTAGAACTTTTATTGGTAACATCAAAGATGTACTTAGAGATCCGTCTACACGAAAACGTATACGTACTTTATCCCTAAGCGGTTCAATGTGTATATCTGATGCATCGCCTTCTATGGCATATCTTAGAGTTGTTGCAACAATCTTTGTAACGGGTGCATCCTCCACTATGTTGACTTGGGCTGTGCCGGACTTAGATATTACATCATCAGCTACCACTTCCACATTTTCACCAGCAAACTCATTTTCAAGATCACCTAGAGCTTTTGTAACCTCACCCGTAAGTCCCTTATATGAGTTTATAACCTTCTGAAAATCATCTTCAGATACTATATATACCTTAAACGGCATATTTATTTTTGATGAAATGAAGTTTAGGGCATCCCTAGCTTCTATGTTCTCAGGATCAACTACACCAACCTCGAGCACCCCGTCTTTTACATCAAGAGGGACACTTTTATAGTGCATTGCTGACTCTTCTGGTATATATCTAAGTGTTTCAAATGGTACTTCTCTATCACCAAGCTCGTATTTTGGAATATTCAAAAATTCACTCTTAGCATTTGCAATAACTGAAGCACTTATACCTTTATCACGAAGAATATCCTCCACACTTTTACCACTCTCACCTGCTTCCGTGAGTATATACTGATGGTCGTCTTCAGATATTATGTTTTTTTCTACAAGTACTTTTAGAAAATTCATTTGTATTACTCGTGGGTATTAATTGCTAATGGCTGACTTATCTGTTTTGCCGGGAAATTCTTAATTATTAATTCTTAATTTTTCTTACTCATCAAGGTTTAAATCGTCAGCAGGCACACCTGCAGAGGCTGGTGAAGGTGTGGAAGGTGCTGATGTAGTTGTCCTAGTAGGTGTGACCACTCTAGGTGCTGTAGTTCTTGCAGGAGTATTTGATGTACTAGTAGTAGTCTGAGTAGTAGTTGTAGTAGCTGGACTAGTTCCAATTGAAACGATAGATGATGAATTTGTAGATGTTACAGGTCCATTGACAGCCGATACAGGGCTACCAAAATCGCCTATAGGTGCAAATGGGTTTGGTCTACCGATAGGTTGCTTTTCTATGACCTGACTAAAGTCTTGAAGGTTTCTAAATACAGGATCATTGAAAAAGTTTAAGTTAAAGTTAATGCTTTGTATTGCCAAAAGCTGTGTTACAAACTCTCTTCCAGCTTCCCCTGTAACATCTTCAACTCCCTCGGTAGTAGTCTCACCATCAACACCTACAACTTGCCTAGTTGATGTAGAATCTTCCGATGGGCTTCTAGATGATATGAAAATACCATAACCAACTCCAGCTATTATCACTAAACCTATAATTAAAATTAGTTTTTTATTCATATGTTTATTTTAGCCAATAAGTTTGTAATGTAATATTGAAATCATATCGACCATCTCTAGCTGTAGAGAAACTTAAGGCAGTAATATCTACCAAACGAAGACTAGACTCCAAATCCCTAAGGAATGATATGAAAGTGTTGTAGTCTGAAGTTATTGTAAATGATAGAGCGATAGAGCCGTATTTCTTTGAGTCAGGACCAATGGTGGCATTAGCACGAGAACCTATTTCAGAAACTTTTGTATTTCTGATATTCATACCGTATCTACTAGCGATATTGTCTATGTCTATAACCAAACCAACATTCTCAACACTGTTAGGAAGCATTTTTTCAAGTCTAGTTTCATCATCTACTCTTATGAGTTTTCTATCAGTAAGCAACCTATCTCTCTCGGCTCTAAGTCTTGCTGCCTTCTCGTTTGCCTCAACTAGTTGTTTTTGCTCTGATATTTTTGTTTGCAATGCTTGGTATCTAGGGTTCGTGAAAAAAGCAAAACCAGAGATTGCGATTACTATGAAGATGATTGGCATTAAAAATTTCATGGTTTTGTTTTATTGTTGGGCGCCAGGCTGAGTCTGAGCCTGAGCTTCTGTTGTGTTTACAAACCCACCACTATTGAGCTCCTCCCCTTTTAGTTTATAGTAATCGACCAAGAAAGGATCTACTCCTGTACTAAATCCAAAAGTTACATTTCCTTTAGTGTCCAAGTTTAGGTCACTAAATATGGGGCTTCTAAAAACATTTTGAAGATTCTGGGCAGTGAATTCTTTTGCTTGAAGAGCGACTGTCTCATAACTACTTGCAGTACCTTTCATACTTAGGGTTATCTTGTCGTCTGTAGCCAAATAGTTGAAGTCTGAGAACTGAACATTTTCAAGAGTAGTATTTGTCAAAAGCTGGAAGACAGATGTAACGCTTTTGTGTTGTTTCAAAAGACTAGACGCCGAGTTTATACGGTCGTTTAACCTTGTGAGCTCGCTTATAGTTGTAGGGTCAAATGCATTTTGGTTCTTTGTAAGATTAGTTTTTTCATTGGCAATGCTTCTGTCTACAATACTCTCATATATGAGTACGCCTCCAGCTGATGCAAGGCTTACCATAAAAACTATAAATGAAACTAGAAAAAATATACTCGCTGATGAAGTGTGTATAGGACCAGATTCGGTTACTGGTTGCTTTGGGATGAATGAAGTTTGAAATTTAGTTTCCATGTACTTTTCTTTATAAGTATATCACCCTGCGTATGTAAACATCAACAAGATATATACACATAGACCATTTTACAAAACACATTTAGCCAAGTTCCTGAAGTTTTCTTAAAGCTAATCCTAGCGCTGTTGAAAACTCTAAACCTGTGACTTTCAAAACATCCTCAAGAAATGCAGGTGTCTCTACTTTAGAGAAAGGATCGCCCATCTCTACCTCTGTTTGAAAATTCGCCTTTGCGAGCTCGAGAACCCCTTTCATGGCAGACCCTCCACCCGTCAGTATTACTTTTCCAATAGCCTTGTTGAATCTCCTCTGATAGTTTAGGACCACACTGTTGGCTTCTGAGAAAATATAGTCCATGGTCAAAGATATGATTTCATAGACATTTTTTTCTTCGGCAGGAGTAGTTGTGCCGAGATTTCTCTTTATATGCTCAGCCCTGTCGAAGGTTACACCTAGACCCTTTGATATACTCAAAGTGATATCTTGTGAACCTTTGTTGATAATGTGCGAGTATTTCACTATCCCCTTTTCCAATATATAAACCTTTGTCGAAGATGCACCCATATCAAATATCATCACGGGTACAGTTTCTCCAGCAAGCAAAGCTCTTGTAGAACTAAACATCTCGATCTCAAAAAAAGTAGTATTTAGCTGTGCACCTTTTACAATACTCGTATACGTACTCAAAATATCATTGTGAATAGAAACCACTAGCACTTGCACTTTTTGCTCTTGAGCTTTTAGTTGGTTGTTTTCTTCGTCGACGCTTTCTATGAAATCCAAGTCATTGGCTTCTGCTGTAGGTATAATCCACCAGTCCATAGTAACCTCACTTACAGGTACAGGGATGTACTTTCTAGCTTCAAGCGGAATCATTTCTTGAAGTTGTTTTGGTTCGACTTTTGGTAGCTCGATAAGTGAAACAAGGCTGGATTTGAAAGGTATAGATACACCAGCAGAGACACTTGTCACATTGGCCTCTTTTATGACGTCTTTTATAGCCTCAGCTATCTTGTCGGCAGGCAAAACAGTGGCTTGCCCTACAGCAAGTCCTGCATAAGGACCGAGTGCCAACTCTCCATATGTTTCAAGAACTGCTCTACCCTTTTTCTTTCGTAGCTGAACAATCTTCACAGATGAAGAACCTATATCTATACCAATGACACTTTCGTCTGGTTGCTTGAATAAATTTTGAAGAAAACTTGACATATATATGTGTAGACTATGCTTATACTAGTATATATCACTATTGAAACAATGAGAATATCATTTTATGTATTTAGATTGTGTATTAAGCCGCTGATTCGAAAGTTGATGCTATTTGTTAATGTGTTTATTGTTGTGGTCGTAAATTTTGTTGACATTTTACTACCCAAGAAGGTTGGTTGGCAAAAAAGTAACCCCAGTATTAAAATTAACAGACTGTGCGACAAGGATTTACTGTTGACGCTCTTAAATCTCAACATTGAAAGGCTTAGATTAGCAAATCGTGACTCTGCAAGTGTAATTGAAGGGACAAGCTTACTTGCAAGTGATTCAACAATCCTTTTCTCATATAAAGACCAGAACATAAAGAGAGCCTTATGGAACGCCAAATACTATAAAAAAGAATGTTTTGTAGATTTCTTTGCAAGTGTATGGAGTGATGAGTTGATAGCATTTGCGAGCGACAGGGTCAGTTTGTCGAATTTTTCCCTCGATAGCAAAAGTTATATAGTCCATCCTCCTTCATCTAGTTACACACGTGGGGAAAAAAGTTTTGATCAGATGAATTTGATGGTAGAAAAAATGATGTCCGATTATTCTTTAGATAATTTTTATATTTACTTAAGGTCATTTGTGGTACATAACGATTTAGTTGGTGGTATGAATAAAGCACAACATAAAGGCACTAGGCTACAGAGATTTGAATGGTCACGTGACAGATATAAAGTTTCTATAGAGCACTTCGGTCAACATAAGTTTTTATCTGGCAATGAAAAGTTGGCACCCAATAGCATCATTTGCCTTGATGATATCCTCACAACGGGGTCAACGATGCAGTCTGTTAAGAAGGCTATTTCTGACCACTTCCCTGAGACGAGAGTTTATTTTTCAGCAATAGCTCATTAGTGCAACCTCTTAAAGATTTGTGGCGAGCGATGCTTTGCTAATAGCGGTCGGATTTGATATTGTGGTGATATATATACGTTGTGAGCAGTTAACTTACACTATTTATATACGGAGACGTGGGAGAGTGGTTTAATCTACCTCTTTGCTAAAGAGGCGTACCAGAAATGGTACCGAGGGTTCGAATCCCTCCGTCTCCGCCATGGCTGTGTAGGATATCTACGCAGTAGATATCTGAACAGGCATCATGCGGGAGAATGTGTGGGATTGCAAACATCCCTGAATCAGCAGATTCACCTACTGGGTCCGTCTCCGCAAAACAAGGAACGCAGTGACTATGTTTTGCGAGAGTGTAGTTTAAGGAGCTGATTTATCAGCGACTATAAACCCACCTCCGCATTGACAGTACGAGTCAGCTTTAGCTGGTAAGTGCTGGTAACTTTTTTGTATAAGGATCATATCTACCCTTCTTTTTTTATACTTATTTATTGCCATAATAAATTTGGTAAAATAGGAAATATAATCAAACAAAAGTTATTAAGGTGATATACTTATTAATAATATGAAAAAAATATTTTTTATACTTAAAGTAGGAATCATTTCGGTTGTTCTATATTATCTGCTTCTCATTTTTATAATCGGACCTTTTGTCATAAATGCTTTTTTATCACAAATTAATATAAATGAGACTGTTTTTACATATATTACCAGAGCAATATTTATATTGTTATTTGTAGCTGTTTGCACTGGGGTAGCATTTTTACTCAAAAAACAAACTTACGAAGTTGACTCTGTACACAGAGACAGTGACTTGCCTATCACACCTAAGCCATCTCCAGAAATAACTATGTGGGCTGTAGTTTTATCTATAGCCACGATTGTAGTTCCGCAATTACCCAGTGATGATTTGTCTCAAATGGTATATTTATTCACTCTACCTTTATTAGTTATATGTTGGATAATTTTAAGCCTGCTTCGATTAAAATATAAAAACACCGCGAATGAGCACATCAGGACAGCAATGTATTTTCTGCTTACAGCCTGGACTTTGATTATTTCTTTAATATACCAACAATTATTTTAATAAAACATTTTATAACTCCAATTATCTAAAGGCTCACCACGCTTTCCAACCCCACCCCTTAAACTTAATTAACCCATGGAAATAAAAGACAAAGAGTTGCATAGGATTGCTATCACTTGCATCATTTACAATGAAGCGCAAAAAGGTGACATAAAGTACTTACTAACAAAAAGAAGTCCTACAAAAAAAGTTCACCCTAACAGATGGACTGTTCCAGGAGGGGGTTTAAATGTTGATGACTATATAAACAAGCCAGTATCACACGGGGTTAATGGCTGGTATGGCTCAGTAGAAGATGCATTAATGCGAGAAGTAAAAGAAGAGGTTAATGTAGATATCGGTAAAGCCACTCACCTGCTCAACCTAACTTTCATAAGACCTGATGGTGTCCCCGTTCTAGTGCTTAGCTATTTTGCTCCATATATTTCGGGAGAAGTAAAACTAGACGAAGATGCAGTTGAATATAGGTGGGTATCACTAGAGCAAGCCAAAGATATTGATTTAATAGACGGTATATATAGTGAATTAGAGATGGTGGATAAGTTGTTAAGCAAATAATATATATTGTATAATTAACCCATCATGAAAATAATAAACACGATAATAAAAATAATATTGAGCATAATACTAATCATGCCAGTATTTGGAGTTCTAGGAATATTCCCAGAACCAACAGCTGATATGTATAACAACATCGATGCTTATGCATTTATCAAAGTATTGATGGATAGTCAGTACATCATGATAATGATGTCAGTAGTATTTCTAATATCACTTGCCTGTCTATGGACAAAGAGAGTAGCACTTGCTTCCCTCTTGCTTCTACCAATTTCACTGAACATAGTAGGCTTCCATGCTTTTATAGATGGAGGACTTCTTACAGGTGGAGCTGTTATGGGAAATGTTCTACTACTCATAAACATTTACCTACTATGGCAAAGTTGTGATCAGATCAAACCACTACTACAACCAAAAGCTTAGTTTTCTGATTAATCTTATTTGGTAAATTAAAAGGTAAATTAAATAAACTTCAAACCCTGCTCAGGCAACTCAGCAGGGTTTTGAAATTACCGACTTTTAATGTAGTATACCCGTATTGGAGAGATGGATGAGTGGCTTAAATCAACAGTTTACTAAACTGTCGACCCTTAATTGGGTCCGAGGGTTCGAATCCCTCTCTCTCCGCATTAACAATATGAGCCAGCTTTAGCTGGTGAATATTGTTAACTAGTGGATATAGTAGGAAGCGTAGCTTCTGGGGATTCGAAAAGGTTCTTCCATATTTTCGAGAATTGAGCGTAGCGAAATTTAAGAAAATGGAAAACCTGTACTGATCCTGTAAGGATCGAATCCCTCTCTCTCTCCGCATTGACAGTACGAGCCAGCTTTAGCTGGTGAGTGCTGGCAACTTTAAGGTAGTGGGATCGTACCCATCCCTCTCTCTCCGCAGATTAATGAGCGCAGCGAATATAATCTGCGAGAGTGTAGTTGAATCAGAAGATTCAACTACTGGTTTAAGGAGCTGATTTATCAGCGACTATAAACCCACCTCCGCATTGAGGCCTTAGTACCGGTATGGCCAGAGTATTTAAGATTGTAGAGAGACCAGATTACTCTTGCTACACAAACATTTAAAATTAAGTTAAAATTAACTTATGCAAAAATACTCAAGATTCTCACTTTATAGTTTTATCATTCTCGCATCATCCTTTCTTTTGTTGTTTGTAAATCGAAGCGTCGTGAACTTGTCTATGTCTCCTACATACTCTGATATCTTCGGATATGCCATATTACCGATAGTCTCTCTCATACTTGCAGTAACATCTCTAAGAAAATCCAATTCAAAATCTATAAATATTTTACTAATCATTCTTTCCATATTGCCAGTGCTTCTTTTTGTAGCAATTGCTCTTCTGGGCCATTGCGGATTCTATACAGGAAAGTGCAGATAGTGAGAAGCTGACCACGACCCATATACTCGTTTCAATCCCTGAAATGGTACCAAAATATATCTACAAGGTCTCACCGCTCTAATACCTAACCCACCATGCCTGCGTAAAGATATTTTCACAAAGTGAAAATATTCCCGCCCGGTACGAGAAAGCGGCCGATGGAGATTCTATAGTTGATTCGAAAAGCTTTACCTTATTTTGAAGACCTGTGGTCTAATAAAATGGTAAAGGTATACTCAAGACATAAGCTTCGAATCCCTTTCTGTAGGGACCGAATCGTTCATCTTACAACATAAGATGATTAATTATTTACATTCACTCACTTTAGTTTGCTCTGACAACCCGTCTTTGCACTAGAGCTTAATAGAAGTTCACATGATTCAAAATCATTATTTTCTATCGCAAAGGAATAAACACATTTATCAAATTTATTCGGATCAGAAATTAATTTACAAAATGAAACTTTTTTCTTTTGCAAAGCGAAAATACTAATACAATCAGAGGTATAATCTACCCCCCTATGTCCCACTGTTTCTGCTGACTTAAATTTCAAGCACTCTGAAACATCTTGATTTGTGTCAATTAATTTTTGAGTTTGTTTTTTCATAACACTAGGGTCTTGAATAACTATATATCCCTGAATTGTATATATTTCCTCAAGAATATATGACTTAATTCCAAGATAAACAAATATATAAAGTATTGGAAGCGAAAGGTAAACAAGAAAAGAAACAGCTAATATAGTAAAAAGTTTTATTATAATTTTCATTGATAACATAATATCACGCTTAACATAATGTGTAATATATAGGAACCATGTTATGGTAAGGGTGTACTGACCATGTAATGGTCGAATCCCTATCTCTCCGCATTTAACACACTCAGTCTCAACCACCACCCATCCATGCTATAATCACCATAAATCATGGAAACCACTAAATCAAGAAAACACGTATTCTCAATACTAAAAAACTACTGGAAATCAGTGGCTTTTTTGTCGTTGTCTACAATCATTGCCAATGTGCTATATCTCGTTGTACCGAAATACATCTCAACAGGTATAGACTCATATATAGCAGGTAGCATCATTACACAGTCATTTTATATTCAGTTTGCATTAGTTGCTTTTGGAATGTTTTTATTCACTTATTCACAAGGAATATTTCAAACATATCTGGCCGAAAAGGCATCGTACGATCTCAGAAATAACCTGGCGGACAAGATATCTAGATTGAGCTACAAACAAATAGAAGACGAAACTCAATCAAAAATACTTACAATCTTTACGTCTGATATTGAAGCAATTAAAACATTTCTTTCTTTTGCAGTAGCCATCACAATCTCTTCTATAGTTGTAATCATTGGCGCATCTGGACTTTTACTTTACATAAACTGGAAACTGGCACTGGCCGTACTTACAATACTGCCACTCATAGGAATATTGTTCGGCGTTGTATTTTCAAAACTTGGACCATTATTTAAAAAGAGTCAGGAAATCATAGACGGGTTCAACAATATAATTTCTGAAAATGTTGCAGGTTCTGCAATTGTAAGAGTATTAAACTCTGGATCAACAGAATATTCAAAATTTAAAAAGCAAAATGACACTGCAAAAGACACAAGCATGGTCATATTGAAATATTTTTCTTTTATGATTCCTATTGTAGGAGCGATAGCGAGTTTGGCAACTTTGATAATACTTGTACTCGGTGGAAAGTTTGTTATTGATTCCACCATGACACTTGGAGATTTTACCGCTTTCAACAGTTATGTTTTCATATTGATATTCCCTATCATCATGCTTGGCTTTGTTTCTAGTACTATTTCTAGAGCACAAGAATCATACACCAGACTTCAAGACATACTTGATATAGAAGAAGAAAAAGATTCTGGAACCTTGTCTGAAAAGATCATTGGCGATATTGATGTAAAAAACATTTACCTAAAATACGATGAGAAGACCATACTGGATAATGTTTCTTTCTCAGTAAAAGCAGGTACAAAAACTGCAATCATAGGTCCGACCGCTGCTGGTAAAACACAACTCCTTCAAGTACTACTTGGACTGACTCACCCGACATCGGGAGAGGTGCTTTATGACAAACGTCCGCTGGGAGATTACACCAGGGAGTCAATACACTCTCAGGTTGCATTTGTATTTCAAGATAGCGTTATGTTCAACATAAGTGTTCGCGAAAACATAGCATTTAGTCAGATTGCAACTGATGGAAGTATTCAAAAGGCTATTGATACAGCCGAACTTGACGATTTTATACATACACTACCAGATGGTCTTGATACTGTAGTTTCAGAAAGAGGAACTTCTTTGTCAGGTGGCCAAAAGCAAAGAATCATGCTGGCCCGTGCACTTGCGATAAATCCTCAGATTTTGTTCTTGGATGATTTCACCGCTCGAGTGGATGCGATGACAGAAAAGAAGATTCTTGAAAACATAGAGAGAAACTACCCTAATCTCACACTTGTATCTGTCACTCAAAAAATCCAGTCAGTTGAGCATTATGATAAAATCATTTTACTAATGGAAGGAGAAGTAGTAGCAGAAGGAACGCATGATGAACTAAAGTGCTCATCTACTGAATATGCTCAGATAATAGAATCTCAAAAATCTACACAATCCTATGAATAAACAAAAAGAACAAATCAACTACTCTCTCAAAGAAGGTGGCGAGTCGCTTCAGAAAGGAACTGCAAAGGGAGCTATAAAAAGGATTGTGCCGATGCTGGCACAAGAAAAAAAAGGAACGATAATCGCTTTTTTTGCAACTTTATTTACTTCGCTTTTAAACCTTGTAGCGCCACTACTTATTGGCTATTCGATCGATGCATATTTAGTTAAAGGAAACTATACCGGCCTACTTAGAATGGCGATATTTGTCGCAGTAGTATATATCGGCTCTTTTATTGCCAGCTACATACAAATGCGTGTTATGGGAGGCGTGGCACAGAGAATACTTTGGAAATTACGAAATGATTTATTTTTAAAACTTCAAGAATTGCCACTCGCCTTCTTCAACCAAAACAAATCCGGAGATTTGATATCCAGGATAAACAGCGACACGGAAAAGGTAAATGAGTTTTTCTCACAAAGTTTAATGAGATTCGCGGGAAACATATTTATGGTTATCGGAACAGGTATTTTTATAATATCCATAAACACTAGACTTGCCCTAGTATCACTTATCCCCGCTCTATTCATATTAATATTTGCACAACTTGTATCTAGATGGGTAGGTAGCAAAAACAAAAAAAGTTTTAGTGAGAAAGGATTACTTAGTGCAGAAATACAAGAATCAATATCAAACTTCAAGGTTATACTAGCCTTCAATCGTAGAGATTATTTTAGAGCCAAGTTTGAACAAGCTAATCAAAAGAACTTTAAGGCGTCAATGGGTGCCGGCATAGCCAATGAACTCTTTACACCAGTGTTTGAATTCATGGGAAATATTGCACTACTTTTGATGCTAGGTTATGGGCTTTACTTGGTAGCTTCTGGACAATTTGCAATAGGTCTACTAGTGAGCTTTGTCATATACATCACTCGCTTCTATGATCCACTAAGAGAGATGGCGCGTCTTTGGGCAACACTTCAGTCTGCACTAGCTGCATGGGACAGGATCGGTGTCATACTCAATTTCCAATCCGACCTTGTACAAGTTGAAGAATGTGCCCAAGACGGAAAAGGATTGATTGAGTTTAGAAATGTTTCCTTCCAATACTTAAATGGTAAAGAGGTTTTGAAAGATATAAACTTCACACTAGAAGCGGGTAAAACATATGCCTTAGTCGGACCAACTGGTGGTGGAAAGACAACTACAGCATCACTAGTAGCACGACTTTTTGACCCTACAGAAGGTACAGTGTACCTAAAAGGAAAAGATATAAGATCCTATGAACAAGCAGCTCGTGCAAAAAGTATTGGTTTCATACTGCAAGAACCTTACTTGTTTAGTGGAACAATCAGAGACAACCTGGCATATGGATTTGGTGATGCAACAAAAATAGATGAAGTAATAAAAAGTTCTGGACTTGGACCACTACTGTCCAAGTTTGATAAAGGTATAGAAACTCAGATTGATTCAGCTGTAACACTTTCTTTGGGTGAAAAGCAGATTATAGCTTTCATAAGAGCAGTGATAAGAAAACCAGATGTATTGATACTAGACGAAGCGACTGCCAATATAGACACAGTAACAGAGAAGATTCTGGAAGAAATACTTGAGAAGCTACCCTCTTCTACAACAAGAATAATAATCGCTCACAGACTCAATACAATTCAAAATGCAGACTGTATCTTTTTCGTCAACGGAACACAAGTGCGACAAGCAGGTTCGATGCAACAAGCAGTAGATATGCTTTTGCATGGTAAAAGAGAGAGTTAGTTTAACAAATGGGTTTTAGTGCTGGGAATCTTCGCCCATTATCTAACAACCTTACTAATGATAAATTGGAAAATTGGAAGAGGATTTACTTTTCTCAAAAGGATTAACATTTTTGAAAGAGAATCAACTGTATACCTTAACTTACTACTGTTATCATTTACAGCTCTGTATATAACTTTTGCAGCAAGCTCCGGATCTTTACCGTTCTCTCCTCTCTTTATCATATTATTTATATACTCATGCCAATAACTGTCATAAACACTTACCTTATCACTTTCGGATCTAACCAGTGATGTTGTTAAAAAGTTTGTCTTTATAGTTCCAGGCTCTATGATTTTTACTTGGATATTAAAATCTTTCAATTCGTAGTACAAAGATTCCGACAATCCTTCAACAGCGTATTTACTAGAGGAGTATACACTCATGAACGGAAGTGTTATGCGACCAAGCATAGAGGATATATTGATAATCTTCCCTGCTTTGCGCTCCCTGAAGTGAGGTAATGCTATACGGACAAGATTTATAGTACCTAGAACATTTGTGTCGAATTGATCTTTCACTTGTTTTTCAGTTGTATTTTCAAGTGGACCAAGTAAACCGTACCCAGCATTATTGACAATTGCATCAACTGAGCCAAATTTTGAAATGGCATTTTCAAAGGCAACCTTGATAGATTCAGAATCCGTAACATCAACTTTTGCCAAAAGCACATTCACTCCATCCTGAAATTCCTTTTCAGAATCAGGGTTCTTCATTGTAGCCACTACGTTCCACCCTTTATTTATAAAGTATCTAGCTGTGGCTCTACCTATACCACTTGATGTACCAGTTATAAACACAGTTTTATTTATCATGATAAAATATTAGCAAAGAGCATAAAATTAAGCTAGCTCATAAATCTAATCAATGAAAGATAAAATGATAAATATATCTCTTGTATACCCCCATCAGCTGTTTGAACACAATCCAGCAATCAATAAGCTCGAAAAAAGCTCTGATCTGGTATTTATGATTGAAGATCCTCTTTTTTTTGATCAATATGATTTCCACAATCTAAAAATAGAGTTGCACAAAAGAAGCATGGTTTTTTATAAAAGCTTTTTAGAGGACAAAGGATACAAGATCATTTTGGCAAAAACTATTGAAGATGCAGTGGAAATTTCAAAGGTGAAGACTAGTGACATGGGTACTATTTTTGTAAATGAGGTAGTTGATAATTATCTTGAAAAAAAGATAAAGAAATACTGTGAAAAAAATGAACTGAAACTAGAAATCAAAAAAACTCCAATGTTTCTTACAAGCAATACAGACATAGATAGCTATATAGGACTGCAAAAAACTCATAAAAAAATTTACTTTATGAAAAACTTCTATGAGTGGCAAAGAAAGAGGCTCGGCATTTTGATAGATAAAAACGGTAGTCCTACAGGTGGAAAGTGGAGCTTTGATGAAGATAATAGAAAAAAGGTTCCTAAAGGTTTGGAAGTACCACCGGAATACAGACCAACGAGTGCTCAAAATGACTCATTTATTTACGCGACCACCTTTAAAGAAGCTCGGATGTGCCTAAAACATTTTCTAAAAAACAGACTTGCTGACTTCGGCCCTTATGAAGATGCTGTTTTAGAAGGTGAAAATGTCTTGTTCCACTCAGTACTGTCCCCTTACCTCAACATCGGACTTTTAACACCTGAAGAAGTTATAAAAGAAACATTAAAGTTTTCTGAAGAAAATGATATACCAATGAACTCTTTAGAAGGCTTTGTTCGACAAATAATTGGATGGAGGGAGTATATTAGAATGGTATATATAAAACTCGGAAGTAAGATTAGAAACGTAAACTATTTTGAAGCCAAGAAAAAGATACCGTACACATTTTGGACAGGAAAAACAGGGATACTACCGGTGGACAATACCGTCCAAAAGCTAGTATCCACAGCATATTCACATCATATCCCCCGTCTAATGATCATGGGAAACTTTATGAATCTTTGTGGATTTGATCCAGATGAAGTCTATAGATGGTTTATGGAAATGTACATAGACTCATACGACTGGGTAATGGTACCAAACGTCTATAGCATGGCACTTTATGCTGATGGAGGGATGATAACTACTAAGCCATATATTTCAGGTTCAGCATATATACTCAAAATGTCTGATTTTAAAAAATCAAAAGAGTCTGACGATAAGTCATGGGACAAGATATGGGATGCGCTATTTTGGACTTTTGTAGGAAAACATTATGACAAGCTAAAATCAGAAGGGCGCCTCGGTTTCATCGGAGTACAGTATGCAAATATGACAAAAGAGCGTATCCAAAAGCATGAAGACATTGCGGATGCATTCTTAAAAGGATTTTAGTTTTTTGGTTTACAGCACATTGCATGTATTTGTTTACAATCACCAAAGTGCTAAAATACTAATCATGGCAATCAAACCTAAATGCGATATGTGCAAAACCGAACTAAATGACTACGGTGCAATACTTCTTAGTCCCCCGAAGAAAGACTCGACGGTTGTTAAGTATCATCTCTGTAAAGAATGCTATAAATCAATATTAAGTAAAAATAAAATTAGTATTAATAATAACTATAAAAAATAAATGCACTGGATTATATACGCACTACTATCAGCAATCTTTGCATCACTTGTAGCTATCTTCGGAAAAATCGGCCTAAAAGATGTGGATTCAACTTTAGCAACAACAATAAGATCTGTGGTTATGGCAGTATTTTTGATTGTAGTCTCATTGTCACTTGGAAAATCAAGCCTCTTGAACACATTCGACAGCAAAGCTATCGGCTATATCGTACTTTCTGGTATAGCAGGAGCATTATCTTGGCTGTTTTACTTTATAGCAATCAAAAACGGCCCTGTTAGCGGCGTTGCATCAGTAGACAGACTCAGTGTAGCCTTTGTCTTTATACTTGCGATACTTTTCCTAGGAGAGGCTTTTACCTGGATGAAACTTGCGGGGGTCATACTCATTGTAGCAGGGGCAATTTTGATGGTGTTTTAGTATTTTGCTGAAAGTTTCAATCCAGAAATGAGCAATGATATAATTTTATTATATTAAAAACCACCACAGACAATATGAATAAATCAAAAAGCACAAATACATTTACAAACCCGGAAACTGGGCGTATATCTATCACTGAAGCATTCGGAGAAAGTCTGGCTAAACTACTAGCCGAAAAGATATCTTCTGCATACCCAGGATTTCAGTCAAAATCATTTATCAAAGACGTAAAAATAGGTGTCAAAGGTAAGAGCTATACGGAGAGAAATGAAGTCCAGGCAGATATGCTAAAGAAGTATTTACCAAATGATTATGATTCAGCACTTAAAATACTTCTAAAAATACTTGGACCAGAAAATCCGGAAGAAACTGGAATGTTTACAAACTATTACTGGATAATGCCTATAGGAAAGTTTGTTGAAAAATACGGATTAGATAATTTTAAATCATCAATAAAAGCTATAGAGGAAATAACCAAGAGAAATACTGGTGAATATGCAATCAGACCTTACGCAAGAAATTATCCAGATAAAACTATTGCGGTTTGCAAGAAATGGGCCAACAGTAAAAACTTTCATCTGCGTCGACTAGCCTCTGAGGGTCTGCGACCGAAACTTCCATGGGCACCTAAACTAGACACATGGAATGACAAACCCTCTCCTATTTTTGAAATACTAGAAATATTAAAAGAAGATGAAATTAAATTTGTGAAAAAATCTGTAGCTAATCACCTTAGAGATTGGATGAAAGTAAATCCCCAAGAAGCTAAAAAGGTTTTATCGAAATGGTCAAAATCCAAAAACGAAAATACTGCGTGGATTATTAAGCATGCCACTCGCTAAAATAAAATGCTACCAGCTAGACTGTTTTCACAATCATACTAGTAGCAACACGGATTAACTTTGATTCAAGCCGAGAGAGACGGTGGTTATTTTTCAGGATCACCATTATGCTCACAAAATTCAGTAATGCTCGGCACGTGAATACCTTCGCTGATACCTGACACAACCTCAACGCATTCTGGCTCGAATACAAAGCAACGATCTTTTCCTTTAGGGTAACCCATGCTTGCCCACCAATTGTACGCGCCGAGGTTAACATCCCTCAGCTTAGAAAGTGCTTCCTTTTGTAGCACAAGATATCCCGTCCTTAGACCTTGAACTTTGCCGCCGCCCACCTCTTCATGATGAATTGGTAACAACTGAAACTTCATATGAAAGCAGCTAAGCTCTATTCCAATCCAAGCTTTTCTCACTCCTAACTCAACTTCACCTGATGGGGTACTGACAATGCGTATTAACCCTGTGAATCTACTGTCCATAATAACCTCCTCTATTTTGGTTTTGACTATTGAAATCTAAAAGAACAAGTACGCCAATATGTGCTCCATTTGATAATACTAAATACGCTTAATTCTGCAACCTTATAGATTGTGAGAAATCTGTACCCTCTATTTCAGCAGACTTCATCGCCTTATCATTCAAAAGATACCTTTGTCGTATTTCTTCTATACTCAAACCCTCTGGAATATCTAGTAATCCCAGTTCATATGCTAGCTGGTCACTATTTGCTGGGAACATTATTCTCCAACTCAAAAAAGGTATAGTGCTGGGTGTAACTGTGTTTATGTGATCTGCGATATTTGTAGTGCAAGTGTTGGTTATAGTGTTGTAGAACTCTGGTTTATCAGCCAAAGCATTTGCTCGACTAAGTATATCTAGCAGTAGCTCTCGAGTCTTTTCAGGAGTTGCTTTTGCAGGGTATGCATACACTAGGTCTTTACGATGATTGGTTCGAAGCTTCACGAGATCATTTTCATCACCAAGCACATACATGACCTCATACTGATTGAAAAGCCCTTTGATAGGATGAAATGCTTCTCCCTTTTCTTTTCGTATCTCAACTGATACAGATAGAAAGTCTTTTTTACCAGAAACAGGTTCTTCAAATTCAAAACTCAAAAACGTGTGAGCAGATCCAGGAATACCAGAAAATGGTGACACTAGATACCAGACACGCTTTATGTTATTGAGGTCAAACTCTTTGTCATAGTATTCCCTATCATAATCTTTAGTTGATCTATATTTGAAGTTTCTTATATTTTTTATTAATACTTTATTTTCACCTGACTCGTCGGTAGATGTAACAGTGGGTAAAACTGCGGTTGCAAGCCTGTCTTGATCAAGTGACCAGTCTCTATCATTGGAAGGTTTAGTAAATACAAATAAAAATACCTTCAACAATATGAATACTATAAGCAGTATTAGTATTATGTATAAAGGTATTTTTATTATTTTCATCTTAAACTTTTCTTAATGGATTATGGTAATATTCCCTGATGCATTTTACCCTCCCATTGCCCCGTCTACTACCTCTCGATAAATGCCGGATTTTGTCTACAGCCAACTTCTTTTGAGTCTTGATCATAGAGAACCCATTCATCATCAGCGTTTTGGATTTCTCTTCTACAGTTTAGAACTGTTGTACCTACAGGTATCATAGATGGAGACGTAGAAGCTGTTGTAGTTGCACCGCCATTTGATTTTAGAGTACACAATACTCTCACATCAGGACTATTGGTTGTAGCCACCCAATTCAAAGTACATTGGTTTTTATCATTTGCAAATATTGGACTTACAGTACTCTGAGATATAACAGGTCCGAGATCACCAGGTGGACAATCTACTCCAGGTGTACAAGTTGTCATAGGCTTTCCATCATCGTCGATGGTTCTATCAGCATCATCCATAACTGGTCTATTTGAATTTGTTATAGGTGTACTTGGATTTGGTCTTCGGACAACTGGTGGCTCTACTGGTCTAGGGCAATTTCTTTTAAGGATAGAACATGACTTGCTACCACCATAGTGTCTTCCGTTTATATAGAAGTTACCACATCCACTTTTTGAGAAGACTACACATTTACCTGCTACTTTTTTACAATCACCACTCTTAGACTTTTTTGCGTACTTGTTGTTACTAGCAGTTCCACCTTTTGGCGTACTTGATGAGCTTTTCTTTTTAGATGTAGAAGGTTTACTTGATGGTCTTCTTAACTTTGAAGCTGTTGATTTACGATCAGCACTTGCTACGTTTGTAGTTATAGTTACTTTAGTCAAAGTAGTCACAGATGGCTTTACATCAACACTTACAGGTGCAACAAAAGCTGAGACTGCCATGAGAACTGACATAGTTGATACAATCGTATTTCGCAAATATTTTGTTTTAATGTTTTTATTGTTCATATATTTGATTTATTGTATTAACTATTTAGTAGAGCTATCAGATTGTTAATATCGTCTCTAACAACAGTCTTCTCATTAAGCCCTAATGTTATATCTGAGCCCACCATTGATAATGCTTTATTGTACAGAGCCAAAGCCTCAGCCTTTTGACCTCTAGCAAAAGTTAACAACCCCTTTAGAGCAGTCGCATTACTACTTCCTGTATGTAGTGAGAGTGCCTTTTCAATATCAGCACCAGCCTCTGTGTACAATCTCTCTTTTGTATTAGTATCTTTGTCTTCTGCTAGTAGCATCTTTGCATAAGCTCTATGCTCATATGGCCCTGGATACATAGGGTCATTTTCTATAGCAAAATCAAAGTACTGTATGGCAAGTTGGAAGTCATCTGTATCTACAGCAACCAATCCAATGAGCTCAGAAGCCACAGCTATAGCATATGAATTTTCAGATTTATCTATAACAAGGTCGGCGAATTGAGTAGCCAAATCAGTATTACTATTTCCACCAGTTCTATAGTAAAGGCGCGCTAGGTTTAGAAGTGTATTAGCATTGTCTGGATTTATCTCATACGCTTTTAGGTAATCAGCCTGTGCTTTGTTCCAATCACCCGTTAGGTCATATGCATGCCCCCTTTTTGTATAGGCCGCATCGTACATAGGGTCAACCTCTATAGCTCTATCATAGTAAGTAAATGCATTTAGATACTCTTGCTTTATCTCATATGCATAACCCATAGCAATCAGTGCTTGGATATTTTTAGGTTGAGTATTTAGTACTTCTTGAAGCAATACGATAGCTTTGTCTGCATACTCATCCTCTTGAAATCTTAGACTGCCTTTGTTTATATAAGCTTCTGCAAGGTAAATGTTTGCTGTTACCCAGTCAGATCCATTGGCTTTAAGCTTTTCTGCTTCTGCTATCTGCGCATCTACATCTGCATTGTCATATGCGATTAGTAGATTGTCTTCATAACCCAGAAACTTATACTCAGAGTTTTTGATAAATATTCCGTCAACAATACGATAATTTGCAAATATGTACCAACCACCAGCTATTACTAATAAAAGTGCACATATTGCTACGACTAAAAATTTACTTCTAAATGAATTCATAATACAAATTATACATTATATGTACATTTAATCGCATAGATTTACACACATTTGTTTGCGTGGTGATTTATACACCTCTTTGACATACATGGTATAATACAAAAATGCTAAGAAACACCCTCATAAACCTCACTTTAAAAATCGGGCTAATGATTTCCCTGCTTTACTCAAGTTTGGCTGCCTTTGTTGTACCGGCAAAAGTTGTTGAATATTGGCCATCTTTCATATCAAATAATCTCAGTGAGGGCTTTTTGTCTTTGTTCACAGGCCTACTAGCACTTATGTATATATTGTGGATATTTTCTGCAAGGTACAGATTCCAAGTATTTTCAAGTCTTTCTACCATCATAGCCCTTTTTGCAATATCAAACTTCAGCAATGTTGGCCTACTGTTTAGCATTGCACCCATCTTCTCCATAACACTTGCCCTATCCTTGAGATACTATCCACGCATCAGAGTTGTAGCACAGACTAAAGTCACTCCATTAGACATTGACGGTGAAGCAGAGATTGACGAAGACTCATCTAACCAAAACTCAGAAAAAGATCATGACCAACACCTTTTTGTATCAGGAAATTAAGAAAGCCTTTCCTCATACAGAGCCTGCCAAAATCAAATCATTAGAAAAGCTGGGTATCAAAACTATCAATGATATATTGTATTTTTTTCCAAAAAGATACGAAAGCGCATCATCTGCCAAACTCATAGAAGACCTTGTCTCTGAAGAATCCGTAACTATATATGGAACCATAGAAAAGCTCGAGACCGGCAAATCATTTAAAAGTAAAATACCCAAGGCTGAAGGCGTAGTCGTCGATAGTACTGGTAAAGTAAAAGTAACATGGCTTCATCAGCCGTATATAGCAAAGATCATAAAAGAAGGCAGTCTCGTAAAGGTTCATGGCAAGGTCACAAAAAAAGGCAGTGTCTCTAGTATGCTCAATCCAGAGATAGAGATGGTTTCAAGTATCCCGGATAATATCGGCGACAATCTTTTTACAGTGGACTATAGCACTGGTGAAAGTCATCGTGGTGATTTTTCTGCATCGGAGGATAGGTCTGGTGCGATTGGGGGATCATCGGGTGCGGCAGGCTCGATGCAAAGCCTCATGACTCCTGTATACCCAGAGACAAAAGGTATCACCTCAAAGTGGCTTTATCACAAGATACAAAAGATATTTAGCCATCCAGAATTTTCATCTATAGAAGATCCGATACCTGAAAACATTCGCACTGAATATAGTCTGCCAAACTTGCACACTTCCCTCATTTGGATTCACACACCAAAAAAAGATAGCGATGCTCAAGTTGCCAGAAAGCGTTTTGCATTTGAAGAAATATTTTTAATACAGCTCAAAAACGAGCAGACGCGTGCATCTCACACTAGAGAGCAAGCTTTTGTTATAAAGAAAGAAGGTGGTGATGGTGGTCAAAAAAGTGTAGAAGAATTCACTTCACGTTTCCCTTTCCCGCTCACAGGCTCACAGCACACATCTATAAATGACATACTCGATGACTTCACTAAAGGTTACCCCATGTCGCGACTACTCGAAGGTGATGTAGGTTCTGGTAAGACGGCTGTCGCTGCATCAACATCATATGCAGTAGTAAGCTCAAAACCAAAAGGTCAAAACTTCGGCACACTACAAGTTGCATACATGGCACCGACTGAAATATTGGCACGGCAACATTTTGAATCCTTTATAGAGTACTTCAAACACATACCTATATCTGTCGGTCTCATCACAGGCAACGGTTGTCGGAAGTTTCCATCGAAGGTCAATCCTTCGGGTTGGACTGATATATCGAGGGCACAGTTTTCTAAATGGGTTAAGAACGGCGAGATAGCCATAGTGATTGGTACACACGCATTAATACAAAAAAGTATTGAGTTCAAACACCTCGCTTATGTAATCATCGACGAACAACACCGTTTCGGTACAGCACAAAGACAAAAGCTGACAAAGAAGCAGACTGTCATGCCTCACCTACTCTCTATGACTGCTACCCCTATTCCTCGTACCCTTGCACTGACACTCTATGGTGACCTAGATTTATCACTCTTGGATGAAATGCCAAGTGGAAGAAAGAAACCAGTGACAGAAATAGTACTGCCTGGAAAGCGCGATGAGGTATATGAAAAAATCAGAGCAGAGCTTCATGCAGGCAGACAAGCTTATGTAATATGCCCTCGTATAGATGAGCCAGATCCTGACAAAGCTGAGACAATGATTATGAAGTCTGTAAAGGTTGAAGCGGCACGTCTCCAAAAAGACGTATTTCCAAACTATAGGATAGACATCATGCACAGTAAGATGAAACCAGCCGACAAAGAAAAAGTCATGGATAGATTTAGTAAGCATGAGATAGACATACTCGTTTCTACTTCAGTTGTAGAAGTAGGTGTAAATGTGCCCAACTCCTCCATCATTATCATCGAGGGTGGCGAACGTTTTGGTCTAGCACAACTGCATCAACTTCGCGGACGAGTCATCCGAGGAAACCACCAACCTTATTGTTATGTGTTTACAACTGACAGCTCTAAGCCAACCGACAAAACTATCGATAGACTAAAGGCGCTTGCAACTGCTAAAAACGGATTCGAGCTTTCTGAACTAGACATGGCACAACGTGGCACCGGTGACCTATACGGAAACAAACAATGGGGTATTTCTGACCTCGCCATGGATGCAATCAAAAACCTAAAGATGGTAGAAGCGGCACGTAAGGAGGCCAAGTCAATTATCGTATCGTACCCAACAGAATCAGACCTAGAAAAAAATTATCCCCTACTTCACAAGAGGTTGGTGTTGAAGAGAGAGGTGCACATGGAGTAGTTGTCAGAATTCAAGCTCATCTCCTTCAAACATTGATATAAATTTTATACCGTGTTCACTTAGAACCTTATCCGGTATACGATGAGAACCTCCAATTCTTTCCTTTATCAACATACCATCATGCACTGGAAAAGCGTTTTTTGGTTTTAGCTCCAGTGCATACTTTATGGAATCAGCTATCTTGCACCAAGGACCTGCAACAGGTAAAGCAAGTATGTCGATTTGGCGATTTGGATTTATAAATGAATCACCAGGATAAAAGAGTCTATCTGCAATAAAATAACCGGTATTTTGTACTAGTGCCATTTCTTCAAATATTTCAGCGTGCTTTCCATCATATGATTCTAGGTTAAATCCACCAACACTATAGGTTTGACCATTCTCGACTACCCTATAATTTACATTTTCTTTTTCTAAAATATTAGCCACACTTGTGTTGGTAATAACAAAGGCTTTAGGGTTATTTTTCAGTACAGCCTTTAAAGAATCTGTATGCAAATGATCAGCATGTTCATGAGTAATAAGAATAAAATCAATACCAACAATATCGTTTTGAGAAGTGGAAAAATTACCTGGATCAGTTAAAATATTGAACTTTTCAGTTTGAATATAAAGACAACAGTGCCCTAGCTTTTTTATTTTCATAATATAAATATAACACAAAAGCCACGCCTAAAGCGTGACTTTTGATACCTAAAATCTGTGCGAGTACCTGGACTCGAACCAGGGACCACAGAGGTATAAGCTCTGCGCTCTAACCAACTGAGCTATACTCGCATGTCGGTGATGCTGCTGATAATAGCACCAAAACGACCGTATTTCAACACTGACAAAATCAGATGCATTTAAGGAATAACCTTAGCCAACTATAGTAACAGGATCTTCTACAATCACATCTTTCTTTTTTAGCTCTATACCATGAGCTACTAGAATTTGCTCATACTCTTTTTGCTCTAGGTTTTCAGCAACAACAAGTGCCTTTGCAATAGCGTCAAGCACAGACCGCTTCTCGGTAATGATTTTCAAAGCTCTTTCATAAGCATCATTCATAATCTTAGAAACCTCGTCGTCTATATCCTTTCCAATAGCATCAGAATAATCCTTATCACCAACACCTTTACCAAACATCGCTCTACCACCAGTAGCTTCTAGTGCTATAGGCCCTATCTTTTCTGACATACCATATTTAGTAACCATGTCTCTTGCTAGTGCAGTTGCTACTTGTAGATCATTTGAAGAACCAGTTGTAAGATCACCGAAGACATGTTTTTCAACAACATATCCACCAAGTGAAACAATGATATCGTCGATAAACTCTTTTCTTGATTGTAGTTTTCTGTCTTCTAGAGGAAGTTTCAATGTGTACCCAGCTGCTCTACCTCTTGAGATTATAGACACCTTATGTACCGGATCAGCGTATTCTAGAACAGATGCAAGTAATGCATGCCCTGCTTCGTGATATGCAGTTAGCTCCTTTTCGCGAGTTGAAAGTATATGACTTTGTCTTTCAGGACCAAGCATAACTTTCTCTATAGACTGGATCAGGTCGTATTGACCTATCTTTGTTCGACTGTCTCTCGCTGCGAGTATTGCACCTTCGTTCATAAGTGAAAACAGGTCAGCACCAGAGAAACCAGGAGTTCGCTCAGCTATAAGTGGCAAGTGAACGTCTTCTGCCATAGGCTTGTTTTTTGCATGTACTTCTAGTATCGCAAGTCTGTCACTTCTATCAGGCAGGTCTATAGTCACACGTCTATCAAAACGCCCAGGTCGCAGTAGCGCAGGATCAAGAACATCAGGTCTGTTTGTCGCGGCCATCACTATTACTTTTTCATTTGGCTCAAAACCATCCATCTCTACTAGTATCTGGTTCAGAGTTTGCTCACGTTCGTCATTTCCACCACCCATACCACTACCTCTCACTCTTCCAACAGCATCTATCTCATCTATAAAAATGATTGCCGGGGCCGTACCTTTTGCAACTTTGAAAAGATCTCGAACACGAGACGCACCAACACCAACAAACATTTCTACAAATTCAGAACCTGACATTGAGAAGAACGCTACACCAGCTTCACCGGCAACGGCGCGTGCAAGCAAAGTCTTACCAGTACCAGGCGCACCCATCAAAAGTATTCCCTTTGGAATACGCGCTCCAATATCAATGAACTTTTTAGGATTCTTCAAGAAGTCCACTATCTCGGCTAGCTCTTGCTTTGCCTCTTTGGCACCTGCAACATCTTTAAAAGTTATCTTTACTTTATTGTCTTCTGGCAAAGTCATACGAGCTCTAGATTGCCCAAAACTCAATGCTTGAACTCCAGCTCCACGAGATGAACGAGTTAGGAACCAGATGATGAACAAGAAGAAAAGTATCGGTATCAAAAACGGAAGTATATTTAGTATCCAATACCCAGCACCTCTATCCAAAGTATTTTCAATCTTCACAGCTGAGATCTTTTCAGCAGGAACTCCAAGGTTTGCTAGTGTTTCTATAAGCGAACTCTGCGGTTCTTTCTTTGTTTCTTTTTTTATAGGAGCGACGGTACCTGCAGACGTTGTAGCCACATCAACACCTAAATCAACAACGCTTTTATATGTAGCAGTTACCTTTTCCTCAGAGACCACTACAGATTCAACTCTGTCGTTTTGAATATCATTTGCAAGCTCAGTTATAGAAATAACTTGAGTTTCTATAGAAGGACCAGCAGTGTATGTATATAGTGCAATGATAGCAAAAAATATAATCACAGAGCCAAGTAGGTTGTTTACTATAGTACGAGTACTGTTTGGTTTTTTTACCTGTCTGGGACCCTTAGGATTTTTTCCGCCTTGTCCATCAACACCTTTCACATCACCTTGATTAGCTTGCTTCATACTATCTTTATCTTTTTTTGAATCTCCTCCATTTCCTAAAGCTTCGTTGATAACTTCTTCAATCTTTTCTATAGGATCTGGATTTGTCTTGGCTTTCACAGTTTGATCTGCGCCTTGTTGATTTTGATTGTTGTTATGGTTGTTGTGTTGACCGTTGTGTTGATTTTTTTTCATAATTTCTTTATTTTGGCTATATTTTAGGCTTTTACTAGTCAGAATACTTAGGTTAAGACTATAACACAGATTTTGCCAAATGAAAAAACGCCCTTGCCTCGAAGTTAATCTTGGCATGAGCGCTTTTTCAAAGCTTTTGTGCTTGGGTAGGTTTTTTCTAAAGTAGATGCAGGTATGCTAGTTGGAAGGATTTTGATGACCAAGACGTATTGTATATACGGCGCGGGAGGCAAAATCCTGAAACTAGTGTAGATGCGCTACTTTTGAAAAAACCTAAAGGTTTAAACCCTCTCTACGTTAATAGCGTTTGGACCTTTTTGACCATCCTCTACTTCAAAAGTGACATTGTCACCTTCTCTTAGATCATTGAACTGTACGTTCAATAGAGAGTTTGAATGGAAGAATATGTCTTTTCCACCGTTTTCAGGTGTGATAAATCCAAATCCTTTATCCATGATCTTCTTGATTGTTCCTTTCATCATTTGATTGATTGTGCTTGCTTAGTTTTAAATAAATACAAAATAGGAGTTATGAAATTCGACTTTTTCGAATAAAAGCTTTTTGTGTTGCCATTATTGCATACATTTGGACATATAGATAGTATTTAGTAAGATTAAGGCGATGAAGAGCAAAAACATCTTAGTAAACAACAAGAAAGCCTTTTTTAACTATGAGATCCAGGACTCCTATGAGGCTGGTATTGAGCTCATTGGAAATGAGGTAAAATCACTTCGAGCTGGCCATGCGTCACTTGAAGGCTCTTATGTATTGGTAAAATCAGGACAAGTTTACTTGCACAATGCTCGTATCTCCCCTTTTCAAGGTGTGAATGCTCCAAAAGACTATGACGAAAACCGTGAGAGAAAACTCCTTTTGCATAAAAAAGAGATAGTTGAGCTTACGAAAAATGAAACCGGTAAAGGGCACACCATCGTACCTCTATCTATATATACAAACAATGGAAAGATAAAAGTTGAGATAGCAACAGCTCGTGGTAAGAAAGTTCATGACAAGCGCGAGACCATAAAGAAGCGTGACACTGATAGAGAGATACGGAGAGATTTTAAGAGTAGATAACAGATGGCAGATATCAGATGACAGTTAGCAGATAACAGATAGCAGATAACAGATAACAGATAGAATTGTACGGCAAATTAAAATTAAGAATTGATAATTTCCGAAAGTGCGAGCTGATATTTAGATTGCAAATTATAAATAAAAAAACGCCTTGGCAAAACCTTGGCGCTGATTTTTTTGTGAGGTTGTCTCCTACTCCATCATGATGCGTCGACTTATCGACATTATTCATTAATGATTACCTGCTTATTGTCCTTTGGCAGCTCGCCGACAAAATAACCTGACACCTCTTCAATATCTGGCTGGCCTTCTACCTTGTAAGTTGTTATTCTCTTCCACAAAGTAGCAATATCTCCGGCCTTGAGATTCTCACCTAGAAACTTCTGGACAAAGTAGTCATTGGAATACTGGACAACTTGGAAACCGTTGTCTACCAATGAGGCTTTGTAAATGAAGTTTTCTTCGATGAATGTCCTGGTTGAACAGACCCTCTCACCGTCTTTATCAAGAATCGTAACCGCAATGTTGTTGCATTTTTCGTCTTGATCGTAAACCTCGACGTCGCAGACCTTCTCATACCGGTGAGCGTGGGCCGCCTTATCAAAAGATCCAAAAAAATCCTGAATTGCGGCGCTGCCTAGGAATCCGATGATACCCACACATGCCAATATAACCATTAGCTCCACTATACTGATAGCAAGCTTTGACCTTGACTTACTCAAACCGACAAGTGAATTTTTCATAACAAAGAACTATCTATTTGATTCTGAATTGTTTTGTTTTTGTCCCAATCTGGCTGACAGAGCTAGATTGACAACCTAAACATACCACGATTATCTATTTTGTAAATACTCAGAAGTGTGGTAATATCTAACCTCTGAACTCGTCATATTTAGTGCATAGAGTTCGGGTTACGGGTTATACAAATACACGCAAATGTATACGTAGACCTGATTGGATATGTGCCGGAGATCATTGAAAATACAAAAACACATTAAACACAATACATGGGGATGCTAGGTATCGACATGTATGTACTCTGTTTGGTGCGCAATCGAGTATTCTAAAACCTCGTAAAACTTATAGAAAACATAAGTGCTAAAGCACAAAAAGCAGTCGTTTCTCCGTTCTTCGCAGTAAACGATTTTGCATTCGCGACGGCTCGAGCCTAACACTGCTTCATTGCAGTGTGCTCGCCACACGACATCTCACTTCTCTTTGTTCGCTAGAGGATCTGGGGTGATATACCCGCGAAATAGGTTGATGAGTTTCTTCACTCACCCTCCGAAACCTTAGAAGATCGACTCTTTGATGTTTTGTTTATTTTTAAATCATTGAGTTCAAAGTCTGTACAGCTTATGGATAAGATTAAGATCTCCACCGGCCTAGACAGCAAAAAACAAACTACATTGCGTAGACTCCACTCAGAACCATACTTGCACGCGGGTTCGATTCCCGCCATCTCCACAAAAACAACGAGCGAACATGGTGAGCGACTATGTTTTTGTAGGATGCCCGAGTGAATACGAGGGCGCCACATTAAACCTAAGGAACGAAGTGACTATAATTTTGTAGGATGCCACTGAAAGCGGCGCCACAATCTTATTAAGCGAACATGGTGAGCGACTATGTTTTTGTAGGATGCCCGAACGAAAGTGAGGGCGCCACAAATAAACTATTTTTTCTAGAGACTTTTATAAGCCTAAATAATCATCAAAATTCCAGGTTGAAAATGACACCAAATCATATCGCCCATTGAAAACTCCACCCTCAGATGATATATTCCACTCAAACAACTCCCCTTCCTTCATCGCACCACGCGAGAAAGATGAAACAAAACCTTGAGTCTTTACTCCTGGGAAGGAGAAGATCTTTTATAGAAAACCAGTATGAAAAAAGTCATCTTAATGTTGGCTGTCCTAATAACCATTTTTTCTGGAGCGTTGAAAGGTTTTGGATTCCTCTACTCATTAGGACTTGAGGATTATCCATCAATCAGTGTGGAAACAAGTGATAGTGGTGTAAAGGTTGATTGGAAATACACTGACGCTAACAGCAAAGGTCTAATCATCGCGCCACATTCGCTCGAGGTACTAAGCAAGATTAAGCAAGAAAGTAATAGGTATCTTGCAGTAGTACTAAATGATATCCAAAACAATCAGGAAATGACAGTTACGTACTTCAGCGCTTTATCGATAGTTAACAGTCAAGGAAAGAAAACGGTTGTTTGGGAAACAGGTCACGATAGAATAGGAGGGATCGTAGCTATAACTATGCTATCTTTTATAACACTATCAGCAACACTGATAGCAGTCGCATGCATGAAGAGTCATATGTGATCATGCGTTCAGTAAAAAGTTTTCAAACAAGAGGCCTCGCGACTTACAATCGTGGGGCTTTTTTATTGAATACCCCACTAACAACAATCTTGCTATAATACCCACCATGCCCCTCATCATCACAACCACCCTCATCATACTTGCCTCTTTATCAGGGCTCATATTTCTAGCTCACACATTTTCAGAATGGCTTAAACATAAAAGCAAATTCATCATAGCCTTTTCAGCTGGAATATTTTCAGTTGTAACATACGACCTCTTTGTTGAAACATTCGAGTTTGCACAAAACTGGATGGTTGCCATTGGATCTATATTAGTAGGATTCTTCATCTTCCATCTTGCTGAGAAACTTTTTCCAGAAATCCACCATCACGAAGAAGACGAGCATGCATGTCATCATTCAAAAAGAAATGTTATCTGGGGAGACCTTTTGCACAACATAGGAGACGGTGCACTTCTTGCTATAGCATTTACAGTTGATGTCAGAGTTGGAGTCATAGCAGGTATCGGTATCTTTATACATGAGTTCATCCAAGAGATCACAGAATTTTCTATCTTGAAACTTTCAGGAATGTCTACAAAAAAAGCATTGTTCATAAATTTTTTAGTTTCTCTTTCTATAATCCCGGGTATTTTCATCGGATTATATTTTGCACAAATAGATTCCTTTGTCGCTATCCTTTTTGGCCTTGCCGGAGGTGCATTCGCCCATCTTATATTTACCGACCTCATCCCCCACTCGATATCACATTCAAAAAAAGAGCAAAGATACTTTATCTACGTCTTTATGATTTTGGCAGGTATAGCGACTCTTCTTGCTGTTAATGAGCTTGGTGGTGGACACGGTCACAGCGACGAAGAACTACATGCGGATGA
>JAIXXV010000036.1 GCA_027490575.1 bacterium
GCAGTGATACTGAAGAATGGAAAAGTGGGATGAAAGAGTTTGTTGAGAAGGTTGTCGCAGACGAAGAGTTCGCCAACAAGTATGGGAACCTAGGACCAATATATGGATACCAGTGGAGACATTGGAAAACACCGGACGGACGCGAGATAGACCAACTTAAAGATGTCGTAGACACAATCAAGAAAAGCCCTGACTCAAGAAGAATCATAGTATCAGCATGGAATCCTTCTGACATAGATGAGATGGCCAAGGCTGGTTTACCGCCATGTCACTGTTTGTTTCAGTTTTATGTTGCTGGTGGAAAATTATCTTGTCAGCTATATCAAAGGAGTTGCGACACATTTCTAGGTGTACCATTTAACATTGCATCTTATGCCCTACTTACTATGATGATTGCTCAAGTAACAGGACTTGAAGCCGGTGAGTTCATCTGGACTGGCGGAGATACGCATTTATATAGTAATCACTTTGAACAGGTCAATGAGCAACTCTCAAGAGAACCTAAAAGCGCCCCTACACTAAACATAAACCCTGATGTAAAAGATTTGTTTGATTTCAAATTTGAAGACTTTTCACTTGAAGGATATGACCCGCACCCTGCAATAAAAGCACCTATTGCAGTCTAGTCGCTCAGTAACATTAAAAACAATCTCCATGACAGAAGACAATCTCAATACAGTGAACGCTGATGTGCCAGAAACCTTAAATGACGGTGTTTTTATAGTAGTTGCAACTACAGCGGACGGTTTCATTGCTAGAGACAAAGACCATGTGGCGACTTGGACTAGCAAGGAGGACAAGAAAAGGTTTGTAAGACTTACAAAAGAAGCCGGGGTTATGGTCATGGGATCAAACACATTTAAAACTCTTCCTGGCCCACTCAAAGGCAGGCTTAGTGTTGTGTACACAAGTAACGCGGAGATACTTGCTACGTCACCAACCATTGATTCATTGGTAAATGATATTGGCGCTGAAGACCTTGGAAGACTTGTATACACAAACTTGAATCCAAGCGAACTAATACAAAAACTGAACTCTGTTGGATTTAAAAAAATTGCAATTTGCGGTGGGTCTAGTATTTACAATAGTTTTATGGGATCAGGACTTGTAGATAGAATGTACATAACAATAGAACCTCTACTTTTTGGAGCAGGTATGTCAGTCTTCAATAGCCCCGTAGAAAGTAAATTAGAATTGGAAAAATTTTCAAGAACTGAGACGGGAACAATTTTCTTGGACTATATTGTTAAGAAAATATAGGCCTTCTGGTCTTTTGTTGTCAGGCTTATTAAACAACGAATGATATAACAAAAAACATCCGTTATGCGCGGATGTTTTTTATCTGCGGAAAAACTATCTGAGTAAATGTGTACTATCTCTCGATAACACTTGGAAGTGCTCTACAGTTTTCATACAAGTATGAGCTTGCATTTCCACCTGGAGGAATTGTTACTATAACACTCGTAGCATCATCACCTGTTCCTTGGCTAACACAATCCAACCTAGTTTTATAAGCCTCGCAAGATTCTCCTGCTCTAACTTGAGATCTTGAATACCTTGTTACAGGTTCAGCATCAAGACTAAGCATAACCGGTGTTGCGCCAGCTGGTGCAGGAAGCTGACAATCTGCTCCAGGTGCGGTACAAGACTCTTGAACGGCAGAACCTGCAGTCGCTACACCATCAACACAAGCAACACTAGTCCTTGTCCTTTGGCCACCTGAACAGCTAGTATAGAAATCTCTAGTAGTATTGTTAGTTACGACGTAATCTTGTCCTTCAAAATTATAAGAACAATCATTGCTTAATCCTTCAACGATAACATCCTTGAAGTTTACCCAGCCAACTACATCTGAACCCCAAGCATAAGGATCACCAGATCCTGAAGAACTGATAAGGTTTGTATTGTCAGTATCAACTTTCAAACCATAACCCGTGCCGGACAAACTTATCCATCCATCCCACCCGTCACTTCTACTCGTCATACTTTTACAATCACCCCCAACTGTACCCGCACATGCTCTTGCCCAACCTGTTATTGTTTTGGTAGCAAGGTTGTATTTTGCATTTGCATTGGTGGTACCTGATCCTGAAGGAAATCCACTGAGGTTACCGAACTTTATCCAGCCAATATTGTCTGACCATCCAAATCCCAAAAGATCGCCATTTGGCTGAACCTCGACGTTGGCACTAGAACATTGACCGTCGCCGACACATATCCAGCCGATATTGTCTGACCATGCCCAACCACTTAGGTTTGGTAGTCCTGACTGAGCACCTGATGGACTGGGTGCAACTGAGCTTGTTATGAAAAACAAAGTACATGCTACAAACATAGCGAGACCAAGCACTATTTCTTTTAAGCCTTTCAATGGGTATCTTTTAAGCATTTTATATAGTCAGTGACTGATAATTTATATCTAAATGATAGCACGAAACACATACGCCAAATATCAAGTTACACACATTGTGCAAGTAAAAGTATAATGTGGTTACTATATAATTTAACAATAAAAGCATGACTGGTAAAAAAGTAACCAAGAGCTTGGCTAGAACCGAAAAATCAAAAGGTGCTAAAAAGACTCCTCCAAACAAAAAAGCTGTCCGACCTACATGGGACCAATACTTTGTATCTATATGTGAAATGGTTGGTAGTCGTGGAACTTGTGATAGAGGTAAGTCTGGATGTGTAATAGTTAAAGACAAGAGAATTCTCACTACAGGCTATGTTGGTTCCCCACCAGGTCTTGCTCACTGCGATGATATTGGTCACGAAATGCACAAAGTCACTCATGATGATGGCAGAGAGACGATGCATTGTATTAGAACTGTGCACGCAGAGCAAAATGCTATAGTCCAAGCGGCTAGAAACGGCATAGCACTTTTCGGATCAACCCTATACTGCAAGATGACACCTTGCTATGTTTGTGCCAAACTTATCATCAGTGCAGGTATAATCAGAGTTGTTGCCATGAAAGATTACCAGGCTTCTAAACAGTCAAAGCGGATTTTCAAGGAAGCAAAAGTAAAGCTTGATATTTTGGATGAGGAGGTTGAGAAGTATTAGTTCAGGTAACAGGTATCAGATGACAGATAGCAGTTAACAAAAAAAAGAGGCAGAATTAAGAATTAAGAAACTCCCGAGAATAAAATTTTCACATAAATAACATGAATCTAAAAATAAAAAAAGTTCATCCCAATGCAAAGATTCCTAAGTACGCACATCATGGCGATGCTGGTTTTGATCTATACATACCTGAGAGATTTGTGATAAACCCTGGTGAGAGAAAATCCATACCACTTGGTATTGCTATGGAAATACCATATGGCTTTGCAGGTCTCCTACTCGACAAAAGCGGTCTTTCTCACAAACACGGTTTGAAAAGTTTTGGTGGCGTCATAGACTCAGGTTATAGAGGACAACTTCACGCAGGTATCATGAACCTTGGAACTGAACCGTATACATTTGAACCTGGAGACAAGATTATACAAATGCTAATCATGCCAGTAGAGACGGTTGATATACTAGAGGTTGAGGTGCTTACTGATTCTGAGAGAGGACAAGGTGCTTTTGGGAGTAGTGGGAAGTAATTTCAATAATACATGTCACAAGACAACAGAAGTTTTCTGCTGAAAA
>JAIXXV010000020.1 GCA_027490575.1 bacterium
CCTCTCATTTTTGCTCTTTTTCCATAATATTGGTATGGTGTAATGACTTGATATAAATCAATTTATCTAGAATCGCCCCAGAAATCATGAAAACTATCGCCCTAAAGAACATTGCATACGAGTACGGAGACCGTAAGATATTTACGAGTGTTTCTTTGAAGTGCAATGACAATGAGCGACTTTGTATCCTGGGTGAAAACGGTGCAGGTAAGTCTACTCTCCTGAAGATCATCGTAGGACAGATATCTAGTGATTCAGAAAGTGACCTTGGAACTATGTCTGGAACTATTGAGAAAACGGGACACATTCGCAGTATGTATGTTCAACAAGAGTTTCCTCAGGACATGATGCATCTGACTATCGATCAATATATAGAAAAGATAGCAGGTGTGACCGTGACAAAAAAAGTTTATAGCATCTCAAAGGAGTTAGGTTTTGATCTCGATAGGCACAAGGAGGATTTGTGTAAATCATTTTCAGGAGGACAACAAAAGATCCTGGCACTTTCTACTGCTTTTGCAAGCGCGCCAGATTTCTTACTTTTAGATGAGCCTGAAAACCACATCGATATCGTTAGTCGTGTTGTTCTTATACGTATGCTCAATGAGTTTCGTGGGGGGATCATTTTCATCTCTCACGATAGATTGTTGATAGATTCACTTGCTACAAAAGTTGCTGAACTAGCAAGAGGTGAGATACATGTTTCTGAAGGTACATATGATGACTATATAGAGGACAAGATGGCGCGTATTGGAGGTATGCAAAGAGCATTTGATACTGAGACGAAGCGTATTAAGCAACTAGAAAACTCTGTGGTTATCGCAAGACAAAAAGCAATCAGAGGAAAAGAAATATCTGCATATCAAAAGATGAAAGCTGAGCTCGAGACTTTGAAAAAAGCTCACAAAGAAACTGGCAGACCAGATGACAAAAAGACTGCTATCAAGATAGGTCAGGGTGATACCGGTCTACATGGTGGAAAGCTTTTGTGTAGAGTGAAGGATGGTGCATTTAGATATGAAGGCGAGAAGAGGGATTTGTTTAGAGATATAAACTTGGAAGTTAGAAGTGGTTCACATATATCACTACTCGGTAGAAACGGTGCGGGTAAGTCTTCTTTCTTGAAGTGCCTGACTGGTGAGCATGATTTCACTCAAGGCCTAGTGACTTGGGCTGATGGTGTGAAATGGGCTTACTTTGATCAACATATGAAGATAGAGGCTGGAGCAAAGCCGGTAGACATAGTGATGAAAGAGCTCAACTGTTTTGAGGTAGAAGCTAGGGCTGCACTAGGTGCTATGCGTTTTGATTTAAAAAAGATGAACACTCCTATAGAGAGTTTGTCAGGAGGTGAGCGAATGCGTCTGCGGTTCGCCTTGGTATTTGGTGCTAAGCCAGACTTTTTAATACTCGATGAGCCAACAAACCATATCGATGAAGTGACATGGGAGGTACTACTCTTTGCATGTAAACAATCTAAGAGCACAATACTACTAGTGAGTCACGACTATGAATTTATCCAAGAGTTTAACCCAAGTGTTTTCTGGATGATTCAAGATCAGACTGTTGTACCGAGATACAAGGAGTTGGCGGAGCTACTTGAAGAGATGGGAGGGGGTGTGAATACGGAGGCTTAGTTAAGAATATAAAAAAGCAGGTTCAGACAAAGCTGAACCTGCTCGTGACACTTCAAAGAGTGTAATTTGTCATGATTTTTTGTTAAAGAGAAGATTAACCGTGACAAGGATGAAGATGAGGTTTATGACAACCAACAAAATGATGCCGCACCAACACTTCTCAGTAGTACCGGAAACCAAAACTGACTGACCTTCTGTTTTGACAACTTTTTGAAGGTTTAGAGGTCCTCCACCGACCTTTTCTAGTGATACTGTTTCATGGGTGTAGATCACGTGTTTGTTTTCTGGTGACCCGGTCTTGTCTTGTAGGATACCGGACCGAGTGATCTTGATGGACTTACTGTCACTTCCGCTCTGCGAAAGGGTCATGTTTACCAGTCGACCATTTTCAGCAATAGCTTTGTATGCCGATGGAGTCAGAATTTCCCTGTCGCCATCCGGCATCTCATAATCGACAACGAACTGTTCTCCCTGTAGAAGGTCAATACTTACCACCTTGTTAACGATGGGTTCTTTCGCCACGTCGAACCATTTCTTTGCTGTATAGATTGCAAACGTTATGGTTAACCCGATAAAAAACAATTGAACCCACTGTGCCCAATTTTCACTTTTAATTTTCATGACTGAAATGAACCACCTAGTCGTCTAGTGCGCTAGTTTGTTAATGTGATCCTGTATTAATATACATCGTATATATGAAATATCAATACTCAGATAATTTATGATTAGTCTATAAAAACCCCTTTCAAATAACCTAAAAACACTTCCACCCCCTCCTAAAATCTGCTAACATAAACTCATTAATCAATAAAACACGTTAAAACAACAAAATATATGGCGGAACAAACCAATCCAAAGCCCCAGACAGAGGTACATGCGGGTGATGCACTCAAGACGGTTCCAGCCAAAAGAGAAGAAGCTGTTCTATCTTTTTGGCGAGAGCATCAAGTATTTCAAAAAAGTTTAGATAAAAAATCTCCAAAAGGAAACTTTGTTTTCTTTGATGGTCCTCCTTATGCAACGGGTCAGCCACACTATGGGCATATCTTGGCGAGCACATTAAAAGATATACTTCCTAGATACAAAACTATGCAAGGTTACAATGTCCCACGAAAATGGGGGTGGGATTGTCATGGTTTGCCGATAGAGAACCTAATAGAGAAAGAGCTAGGACTTAAGGACAAGAAAGCTATAGAAGAATACGGTATCGACAAGTTCAACAAAGCTGCAAAAGATAGTGTTTTCAAATACGATAAAGATTGGAAAAGAATCATAGAGAAGGTTGGTCGCTGGGTTGATATGGATAATGATTATCACACTATGGACTCAAGTTATACAGAGTCTGTATGGTGGTCTTTCAATGAGCTCAATAAAAAAGGTCTAGTCTATCAAGCATTTAAAGTAATGCCATACTGTCCTCGATGCGAAACTTCACTTTCAAACTTTGAAGTAGGGCAGGGATACAAAGATATACCAGATATTTCAGCATATGTTTTGTTTGAGGTCATGCGCGATGCATCGGCTGAGGCCAGCTCGACAAGTGTGGCATTTTTGGCTTGGACTACTACACCTTGGACACTTCCTGGAAACTCTGCACTTGCAGTAAATCCAGATCTAGAATATTCGCTTGTAGCTGTTGATGAAAAACTAAGTGTGTGGATGGCGACATCAGTCATGCCAATACTTTTACAAAAAGGTATTTTGAAGGGCGCCGATAAGGCGGATGATTCTGCGCCGAGTGACGGGTCAAGCGACACAGCTAATGCGCCAAAAGTTATAAAAACAGCAAAAGGTTCAGAACTTGTCAGCTTGTCATATAAACCACCATTTGATTTCTTCCAAGCAGAAGGTTCAATCGATAAAGACCAAGAAACAAAGCGCGCGAATGCATGGAAGGTATATGGAGCGGATTTCGTTACAGCAGAGGATGGTTCGGGTATCGTGCACATAGCTCCTGCTTTTGGTGATGATGACTATAAGCGAGCAACAGCAAATGATTTACCTGTAATCAGTCATGTAGACCAAGCTGGAAAGTTGAAAGAAAGTTGTGGAACTTTGGCAGGACTAACTGCAAAACCAAAAGGAGATCATCAAGCGACTGATATTGAGGTTATAAAACTTTTGGCACATACAACTGTTTCAACTGAAAATCCGCTATTGTTTGCAAAAGAAAAACTAGTTCACTCATATCCACATTGTTGGAGATGCGATACGCCACTTCTAAACTATGCGACTACATCTTGGTTTGTAAAAGTTACAGACATCAAAGACAAACTTATAAATGCAAATGAAAATGTGAATTGGACTCCAAAAGAAGTTGGAGAGGGAAGATTTGGAAAATGGCTCGAGAATGTTCGTGACTGGGCAATATCAAGAACAAGATATTGGGGCGCACCGCTTCCTGTTTGGAAAGGAGACAAGACGGGCAAGGTTGCTTTTATAGACTCAGTAGAAAAGCTAAAAGAAAAGATTGCTGGAAATGGTAACAGCTATATGTTGATGAGGCATGGACAATCATTTTCAAATGTTAAAAATGTCATAAACTCCAATCCAAAAGATTTAGACTTGTATCCACTAACGGATGTTGGTGGAGAAGAGGTAAAAAAGTCCGCTGAACTCATAAAAGATAAGCAAGAGCAATCAGGCAAAAAAATCACAAAGATTTATGCATCTGATTTTATCAGAACAAAACAGACAGCACAGATGGTAGCAGAAGCAATAGGGTTCAACCCAGAAGATATTGTTTTTGATGCAAGACTTCGCGAGGTAAATGGCGGTGATTTTGATGGTGGAAGTTGGTCTGATAGGGCAGATTATTTTGCAAATATGAAGGAGACTATATATAAGAAGACTCCTAACGGTGAATCTGTAGATGATATAAGGAGAAGAACAGCAGAGTTTCTTTATGAAATAGACTCAAAAAACCAAAACGAGTCTGTGCTAATAGTTACACATGGTTTGCCTTTGAGACTTATGTTAGGTACATCTGAAGGTACTACCTCTAGAGACTTGGTAAGATCAAAGTGGCAAGACTATAGTGATCCTACGGCTTCTGTTCATGATATGGATTTCAAACAACTTCCTCATGATGAAAACTATGAGCTAGACTTGCATAGACCGCACATAGATAAAGTCACTTGGACAGAAACAACACCTGACGGTGAGGTGGAAACTATGAGACGTATACCAGATGTTTTCGATGTTTGGTATGACTCTGGCTCAATGTCATTTGCACAAAATCATTATCCTTTTGAAAACAAAGACCTGTTCGAAGAAAAAGACAGCATACTTTTCCCAGCAGACCTCATATCAGAAGGCCTAGATCAGACTCGCGGATGGTTCTACTCTTTGATGGTTCTCGGTGTGGCACTTTTTGATAAAAGCCCATATAAAAATGTATTGGTAAACGGACTTATCCTTGCTGAAGACGGCAGGAAGATGTCAAAAAGTTTGAGAAATTATCCTGACATTGAGCCTACTCTGGACAAATACGGTGCAGACTCACTCCGATTCATGTTGGCTTCTTCGCCTGCCACTCACGCTGAGGAAGTAGCATTTTCAGAAAAAGCACTAGATGAAGTAAATAAAAAAATCTTCAACAGGCTTGAAAATGTTTATTCGTTCTACAAAATGTATGCAGGTGATGTGAAAGTTAGTGCATATACTGATCAAGACCCTGAAAGTGAAAATGTTTTGGACAAATGGGTTGTATCAAGACTCGCTGAACTTAAGAATGAAATTGAGAAAAACCTTGACCTCTATCAAGTCGACAAGGCGACTCGACCTATATCACTTTTTGTTGATGATGTTTCAACTTGGTATTTGAGACGCTCGCGTGACAGGTTTAAAGGTGACGATGAGGTAGACAAGAAACAGGCTATAGAGACAACTCGTTTTGTACTAGTCACTTTGTCCAAACTTCTTGCACCATTCGTACCTTTCATGGCTGAGCATATGTATCAAAATATGAGAAATTCAATGATAGATTCGTGTGAACTTGATGCAAATAGACTGGGCAAAAACGATGAGCCTCTGATGCCACTAAGCGTGCACCTATGTGATTGGCCAAGTCTGTCTATGCCAAATGAAAGCATCCTCATCTCGATGGACAATGTCCGAAGTATTGTAGAAGCTGGCCTTGCTATGCGCTCATCTGCAGGTATAAAGGTTAGGCAACCTCTCGCATCGTTTACTTATGATAAAAATTTGCACAACTTCACCGCAGACTTCGAAGTCATAATTGCAGAAGAGCTAAATGTGAAGAAAGTATCAAGTGGAGATGAAAATAATCTCGACACAAATATCACAGAAGACTTGAAGGAAGAGGGGTTGGTCCGAGATATCATACGTGCGGTGCAAGAAGCTAGAAAAAATGCAGGGCTCAATCCACAAAACTTTATCGAATTGAAAATCAGTTCTGAC
>JAIXXV010000040.1 GCA_027490575.1 bacterium
AGATGGTTTGTCTGATGACATCTTTTCCAAAATCTCATCTGCCTCACCTAGCTCAAAATGTATCTTATCTGACAAACCAAAATGGTTCCACAGTTGGCGAGCTTTTGCTATTGGACGTGAATCCCTGTCTATAGCATAGACCAAGCCACCTTCTGGCAAAGCTCTGGCAATAAACACCGTGCTGAAACCTTTAAATACTCCTATCTCTAAAACATTTTTAGCACCGGTAGACTTTATAAGAAATTCATAAAATCTTCCCTGACTATATGGTATCTGCATATATGCTTGGTCAGTACGTGATGCCGACTTTAGTACAAAAGCATTCTCAGTAGTTTCTGATATATACAGAAGACTATCAATATATCCGAGCAGTTTTCCAGAGACTTTCAAAGACTTTTGTGTTTTCGCTCTATAAAATGTGTATCTTTTTCTGATATACGCTACATCTGCCCACTTCTTAATTAATTTCAAGTATTTATCTGCTTTTGATGAAAATTTAATCTTTGTAATTTTTCCAGCAATCTCCTTTGTTTTTTCGGATATTTTCGTGATTTTTGAATTGTTTTCTGTCATCTGATTATTATGAATTACTGAATGTTGATTATTAACTGAGAAAAACACTTTGCCCTTCTTCTGGATGGACGGCATTGACCCCAACATAATCTCTCAGTCTTTGTGCTAAGAATGTCGACGACTTTGTGTCACCCATTACAACAAAAACTTTTCTCAAAGTCTTGGCCGTGCTCTCAACAAATTCCACAAGATGATCTGAGTCTTTGTGAGAAGAGTATCCTGATATTGATTTTACTGAAGCTCTTATACTGACAGTCTTGTTGAAAAGCTCAATCTGCTTTGCACCGTTTAGTATAGAGTGACCAACAGTACCAACTGACTGATATCCTGTAAACAAGATTGTGTTGTTGGGATCAGATAAATAGTCAGCTTCATGATGCTGTATTCGGCCACCGTTGGACATACCAGAACCAGCCATCACTATCTTTGGTGCAGAGTACTCTTCTATCTTTTTTGAATCCTCTGACTTTCTAACAATATGTAGGCATGGAAAATCAAGGATATCATGTCTTTTATTTTCCTTTTGCGCTTCAGGATTGAAGTCTTTTGCCATCTTTCTATATATCTCTGTTAGTTCTATAGCAAGCGGTGAGTCTAGATATACAGGCACGCTCCTGATTTGCTTTGATTCAAACATAGTATGCATTTCATACAAAAGCTCTTGTGTTTTCTCAAGTGAAAATACTGGCATAATGAGCACACCTTTCTTTTCCGTATTTTCCTCTATAGCATCAGCAAGCTTTTGCTTTCGAAGATCCCGGTCTTCATGGTTTCTGTCACCATAAACACTTTCCATGACCATATAGTCGGCATCTGTGATATCCTCAGTATCTCTTAGCAGTGGTGTAGGTGTATTTCCAAGATCTCCGGTAAAGACAATCTTTCTCTTTTTATCTTCACCTTCTGCTGTATATGTAAGCTCATACATAGATGCTCCGAGTACGTGCCCAGGATCTTTTAGATATACACTATACCCTTCTGCAATCTGAAAATCTTTGTGGTATGGGATTGTCTTCCATAGTGAAAATGCGTTTGCAACGTCAACATCATCGTACATTGGCTCAATCTTTTTTCTTTCGGCCTCTTGAGTTGTTAGCTTAAGTGCATCTCTAAGCATCACTTTACATAGCTCAAGAGTTTCAGGTGTCGAATATATCACTCCATCAAATCCATCTTTCAAAAGCTTGGGAATCCTGCCTATGTGATCCATGTGTGCATGAGTAACAAGGAGGAGATCCATTTCAGCTGGGTTGTATATAAATGGTTTATAGTTTTTTTCAAATGCTGCAGGTGTACCTTGCTCAATACCACAGTCAACCAGTATCTTTGCACCTGGACCCTCAAGCAAGAAGTTTGCACCCGTCACCGACCCTACCCCACCACAAAAAGTTAACTTTAGTTTTTCTATTTTGTTTTTTGAGTTTTTTGTATCTTTAGTATTTTTAAATAGCATATTTGTATTATATCAGTATTTTTAGCTATACATGCCTTATCACCTATTTTGACAAGCGTAACTTAATTCTTAATTTTTTCGGACAACTGTTACCTGTCATCTGTTAACTGTCTAAAGCTTTTCTTCTGGCAATTTTTTCCAGATATAATATCCAACAACACCACCCAGAACATCGCTTACAAGATCTCTACCTGCATTTATCCAATAGTCTCTAGTAATATCCGCTACTCTAAAAAATATCTCAACATATTCCCATACAAGACCAATGGCCAATACTCCTAAAAAAGCATTTCTAAAACTCTCTTTTATACCTGAAAATCTAAAGAACCAGAGTACGAAGAGAGCTGACATCAGTCCTCCCATAAAATGTATAGGTATATCCACCTCTGGTACTGTCCAATATAGATAAAGTCCATCCGCCACCGCATGGCCACCTATAGTCAGAACGGCTACAGATAGTGCTAGGTAAAATCTTGATCTTAAGCTCATGGATACATTATAGCCTATAATCAAAAAACTGCTCACCCGTAAACGAGGAGCAGTTTCTTGTTAGGTACCGCATGTATATCATTCCTAGTAATTAAACTAAGTGGGTTCCCTACGCGATAGACCAAGGTCCATCACGACATCGAGATCCCTGATGATAGGTGTCTAAGATGATATAGAGCGGTACCCTCTATTATTATACCCCTAAACCTTTCTTTGTAACCTAGACAGAGATGAAGTATATTTCATAATTAAAACTTCTGAAACTAAAGCAAGTGCAGCGTTTTTTAAAAGAACCTTTCTAGTAATTTTTAGTAATTAGCCAAAAATATCATCCATATCTGCTGAATATAAAATCTTTTCCTGAAAAAGTCTATAATCAACTATCTCTTCCGGTTTGAACCAATGAGCAATCTCGTCTTCTGCTTCCTGTACTGACCCTGATGCATGCACTAAGTTTCGGATAGATCTATCATCTGTCTCAGACATCTGATATGAATCCAATACGAAATCACCCCTGATGGTTCCCATGTCTGAAGTAAGTGGCTCAGTTCCACCAGTAATCTTCCTAACAATCTTCACTGCATGCGCGCCTTGCCACACCATAGCTATAACAGGACCGCTCGTAAGATACTTGGCAAGCCGGTTTAGTATCTTTTCAGCTATTTCAAGAGGGTCGTTTGAAGGAGGTGTTTGTCCCTTATCCAAAAAACCCTTTATACTCTTCTCTCCAACAGCCTGTTTCCATCCAGCATCGAGTGTATAATGCTTTTTCACCATATTTTCCGTAGGTACCATAAGCTTCATCGCCACTAGTTTCAGACCAATCCTCTCATATCTCTGTATAATCTCACCTATCAAAGTTCTCTGAACTCCATCTGGCTTAATGATTGTAAACGTACGTTCGTGTTTGTGGTGTTGGTTTGGTAGTGTCATGCGCTGATTATATCACGCCAAAATTCTTAATTCTTAATTTTTCGGGCCAACTGCCACCTGATACTTGATATCTGTAAATGATTAAACCCCAAACCTAGTCACCGGTCTAACCGGCGCCACCTC
>JAIXXV010000029.1 GCA_027490575.1 bacterium
CCTGCTTCTATTGGTAATCGCCAGCCTGCCCGTCTTGCTGATGGAGAATTTGTCGTGCCTGCCCGTATTGTTTCGGAGCTTGGTAACGGCAGCACTGAAGCGGGTGCGAGAAAGCTTTACGCGATGATGGAGCGCGTTCAGAAAGGTCGCCGTAAGTCTGTAGGTAAAGGTAAAGTGGCGGTCAATAGTAAAGCTGACAAGTACTTACCGGCATAACAATGGCGCTATATCAAATTACCTCTGCACAATTACCCCAAGTTTGGGGTGTTGTTGCTCCTATGCTGCAACGTGCGATTGACCTTGACCCTGAATTAATTACGATTGAACAAGTCGAATTTGCCGTGCGGACAGGGCGTACTTATTTGCTAATCTGGGATGAGCCGGATGAAGGTATTACAGGTGCCGTAACAGTAGATATTATTGACTACCCTCGTGAGCGCGTAGCGCATGTAAATTTGATGGGTGGCAAAGGTATTGTTCGCCCTCATGTATTTGATGAAGCAAAGAATTGGATGCGCCTAATGGGAGCTACAACCGCTCAATGTTGGGCTAAAGGGACTCTAGTCCAGATGTACGAGAAAATGGGCATGACCAACACCCATCAGGTGATGAGGGAAAAATTATGATTATCCGCAACAAGTTTAACGGCTACGTAAACGGTAACAACCGACTCTACCCCGGCGGTGGCGGTGGGCAGCAATCACAGCCTACTAATACTACGCAAACTACAACGACGATTCCTGAGTATGCACGTCCGTATGTCGAGCGGATGCTGGGTAAGGCAGAAGCGTTTTCGGAGACTCCATACCAAGCCTATGGCGGACAGCGCGTTGCTGATTTTAGCCCCATGCAACAGCAAGCATTCCAAGGCGCGGCTAATCTTGGCCCAGCAAGACAAATCGGTGTGGGTACACAACTAGCAGGGCAGGCAGGTCTTGGCAGTCTTGGTGCAGGTCAGCAGTACGCACAACAAGCTACCAACCCTTATGCTATGCAAGCGTACATGTCGCCATACATGGAAAACGCGCTGGCTCCACAACTGAGAGAAGCCGCACGGGCGTCGGCAATCCAAGGCCAGCAGAACCAAGCACAGGCTGTACAACAAGGTGCTTTTGGTGGTTCCCGCTCGGCTATTGTAGAAGCAGAACGCCAGCGTAACTTAGGGCAACTCCAGTCTGACATCTATAATCGTGGTATGCAGACAGCCTTTGATTCAGCGCAGCGAGCACAGCAGTTTGGCTCTACCCTTGGCCTTCAGGGCTATGGTCAGGCAGGGCAAATGGCGAACACGTTAGGACAGTTGGGGCAAACTCAGTTTAACCAACAGCAAGGCGCGATGCAGGCACAACTTGCAGCGGGTGCTCAACAGCAGGCACAGGAGCAGCAAGGACTCACTCAAGCCTATCAAGACTTCCTTACCCAGCGTGGCTACCCACAACAGCAGATATCGTTTATGTCGGACATTTTGCGCGGTGTGCCGCTGGGTCAGCAGACTCAGGTTCAGTATCAGGCACCACCTTCTATGGCGGCTCAGATTGCGGGTCTAGGTTTGGCAGGATACGGCGCATATAAAATGGCTAACGCTAAAGACGGTGGCCTTATGGAACTAGCCATGAAGAAATTGGAGGATTAAATGAAACCTATGTCCCTTACTTCTCCAGAGGCTATTGCCAGCGAATATAAAGGCAATAAAAAAGCAATTGCTAACGCCGCCCGCATGGGCTTGATTGACGCTGCCGCTGCTCTTATGGCAGGAATGCATATCGACCGTATGCGTAGTGCCGCAGCAGAAGAACAAAAAGCCGACACTACGGTAGTCCAAGATATTTTTGGCGCACCAATGCAGCAAGGTTTACCTCAAGTGCCTATGCGGCCACAACCACAACAACCCCGCCCTCAAATGGCGCAATCGCAGGGTATCCCCGGCGCTCAAATGGCCGCTGCCCAGCCCCAAATGGCTCCGGGCGTAGAAGGTCTTCCTACTGGCAACGTAGGTAACTACGCTGAGGGGGGCATCGTTGCGTTTGGTGATGGTGGTGATGTGCCGGGGTATGCTGGTGACGACGGTAGCGTGGTTCGTTATAAACCGGGTTTATTTGAAGGTGGGTTTCAGTTTCCCGAGGATTCTTTTTTTGGGGCGTTCCAGCGTAACACACTTGGGTTTCAAGAAAGTCCGGCTGTTCGCAATGCTACAGAATTGCGGCGTATTGAGCAGAGGCTGGCAGAGCCAAACCTATCTAATGCCGAACGTCAACGTCTAGAAACCGGGCGTGCGGCTTTAATTAATCTGACATCCCAAACTTATCCAAGTGAAAATACTCGTGGCGGCGCTACATTTACAAATACAGTAGCACAAACTGATACGACACCACCACCCCCAGCGCCCCCACGTCGTGAAGCTGGTTCTCGTAATCAACGCAATAGTGGCCCCCGCGAGTCTACTGGACCCGCTACTACTAGGAAGTCCGCTATTTTGGACCAACCCGAATTACCAACGGAGAAGCCTTTCATAACCCGGCCAACGATACCAGACGCGCCGGTACTAGGAGCGTTTGACCCCAATAAGATTAAGATTCCGGGGGAAGACTTGCCTACTTACACCCAACGAGACCGTAAAGAAATTCGTACAGAGCGTCGTGCAGCGGAGCTTGAGGAAGGTGTTGATCCAGAAATGTACGCCAAGATGATTAAAGGCGTAGAAGATAAAAAAGGCAAGCTTGCGAAGCGTAGGGGTGAAGCAGGTGGCGAAGCCTTTATGAATTTTGGTCTCGGCTTGATGGGTGCCCGTAGAGGAGAAGAATTCCAAACCATAAGCAAATCCGGTAAGGAAGCACTGGGCGTATATAAACAAGACGTTAAAGATCTTCGTGCGGCTGAAGAAAAATACGACGAGCGTATTGAAGCCTTGCGTATGTCTGACCAACAAGCCAAGCTTACCGGTGCCCGTGCGGATCAGGCGCAGGTCGAACAAGATAGGCAACTTGCGTTTAACGCAAACGTGGAGCGCATAAAAGCAAAGAACGACTTGTCAAAATCTAGTGTATTGGCTGGTGTGCAACTTTACGGCACCGAAGCGCAGCATGGGCTGGGGGTGTATCAAACCAAAGCACGTACAGCGACAGATATATACCAAGCAGAACAAACAGCCGCGTCAAAACACTTTAGTGATTTGCTAGGTGCCAAAGTTCAATTGCACACTGCTTTGCAACAAGCACGTACCGCTGAGGAAGGGCATAGAATCCAGCTTCAGATTGCGCAGCTTAATTCTGAAACGCAAAAATGGATCCACAGCCGCCCACCTGCGGAGATTCAAGCTATTGATATTTACGCCAAGAGAACCGGTAAACCATTTGAACAAGCCGCCAAAGACTTCTATCAAGCGCGAGCCGGGGGGCGTACTATGTATACCCGCGAAGAGGCAATGAAAGATGCTCGTAAGAATCTGGAAAACCAAGGCATTCTGAACCCGACAGACGCACAGATGCAAGCTGAGATTGACAAGCAAATGCGTATCTACAACCAAGGTGGTGGCGGTGGTGGTGGTGGCTCTCTCCAGCAAGGACCTAATGGCGAAATAAATTACGTGCCTAGACAATAAGGACAAGTATGCCTAGCGTAAACGTTCCCGGCGTTGGGATTGTTAATTTTCCTGACACTATGTCGCAGCAAGATATTGTTGCTGCAATTGAAAGGGACATCCTTCCGCAAGTACAACAGAAACCACAGCCAAAGACGGGCTTCTTTGCCAACCTCGGTGCTGGCTTTGAAAGTCTAAAGGGCGACATCGGCTCTATCGGTGCGGGTTTTGGCGTTCCGGGGGCAGAGGCTTATTCCAAACAGCAGCAACAAATTGCCGCGCAAAAGGCCAAAATACCGGAGTTTTCTGAGGCTCCTGTAGAGTACGTCACGTCGCTTCTTGGTAGGTCTGTGCCTTATATGGTGGCTCCTCTGGCCGCTGCCGCGCTTGTCCCCGTTGCCCCAGAAGCCGCTGCTCTCGCCACAATAGGCCGTGTTGCTCTCACGGGTAAAGACCTTGCTGCAACGGCTGTCAGTGGTATTCAGTTTTTTGGCTCGAACCTGACACGACAGTTAGAAGATGGCACGGCTGCTAAAGACCTTAATCTTGGCAGTGCTGCTGCCGCTGCGCCTTTCCAAGCTGCACTGGACACAGTGGGCTTCCGTTTCATACCCGGACTCCGTAAAGTTTTTGGAGAAGCCGGTATAAAGATGTCTGATGACCAGCTTCGTGAGGTCATGAAGGCTCGCATGACGGAAACTCTGGCGGATAAGGTGCTTTCTTATGGCACCAAGACGCTGCAAACAGCGGGCGTAGAAGGTCTCACAGAGACTGGGCAACAGGTATTGGAACGTGCCCAAGCCGGTCTAAACATCAACGACCCCCAAGCCAGAAAAGAATACTTTGACAGTTTTGTTGGTGGTGCGGTTCTTGGTGGCACCCTCTCTGTTCCCGGCACAGCATTAGAACGCTCCAGCCAGCAAGGCCAGTACGAGAACCTATTAAAGAAAGACGCTGCCGCCGCCAAAGAAGAAAACCGCAGGGCGGGTGTATACAGCAAGCAAGCAGGTGTGCAGCAGGACATGTTTGGGGAATCCACCGAAGGGTTCAAGCTACCCCCAGAGCCATACCGCGAAGCCGAAGAGAAAGAAGGCGACCGCCAGAACAAGTTGTTCCAAGTCACTGAACTGCGTGACCAGCATGACGTGCTGATGCGCGAGGTAGACAGGTTGAAGGCGCAGTATGAAGCGCCCGGTGTTACAACCGAACAAAGAGCTGCCATTCTTGAGCAGGCCAACAACCTCAACGAAGCTCGTGCCAATATCGAGCAACAAATCAAGGCGCTGTCCAAGAAGTTGGAAGGCGCAGAACGTGCGGGTGCTGCCCCTGAAGAAGGGCAACGGGGTCTGGACTTCGAAGCCCCGCTCATGCCACGCCAACAAACCGGCGAAGGCACTGTACTAGGCGAACCGGCTGCGCAACCTGCTGAGATGACTCCTGACCAAGTGGAGTTTTTTAGACAAGAGCGCGTTAAGTCTATTGAAGACCGCATGGCCACAGGTGAGATGGTGACCCCTGCCGATATGGCTTTCCTGCAAATGGATGCCCGAGAGCAGCGGTCCTTGTTTGAAGCGCAGCCTACTCCAGACTTGTTTGTGCCAGAAGAGCAACCAGACTTTCGTCTTGGCCCACAGTACCTGCAACCACCCATAGTTGAACCTGCTCCGGCTGTTGAGACGCGCCCAGTCACTGAGAATGACTTCAAGGCGATGGGTATTGGCAGAACCAACAAGAAGTTGCGTGAAGCCCTGTTGGGTATGGATTTGTCTGACCCTGTGCAACG
>JAIXXV010000034.1 GCA_027490575.1 bacterium
GCGCTCAAGGACACTGCAGATGCAGACGATATATCCAAGATAAAAGCTCAAGCAAAGTTCAATATACTTAGTGAGGAACTCCTATCAATGATTGATTATGCTCAAAAGAAAAATGAGAAAATCTTTATATTTTGTTCACGTCGAGGACTGTCACCTCAAACTGTATGTGGAGATTGTGGAGAGACTGTAAAATGTGAATTGTGTGACGCACCCGTAGTACTTCATCAAAATAAAAAGGTGAGATCAGAAGATGGCCTTGATAGATATTTTCTTTGCCATCATTGTGGAACACAAAGGAATGCAATGGAAAAATGTAAAAAGTGCCAAAGTTGGAATCTCACAACACTTGGCATCGGTATAGACACAGTTGGACAAGAAATCAAAAAACACTTTCCAAAAGGAAACATTTTCACACTTGATAAAGACACTGTATCTACTGATGTGCAAGCAAGAGCTTTGGTGGACAAGTTTGAAAAAGCAGATAGCGGTATACTTTTGGGCACCGAGAGTTCACTTTCATATCTTAGCAATATAAAATATTCAGCCATAGCATCGCTTGATTCACTTTTCTCAATACCAGACTTTCGCATCAATGAGCGCATCATGCACATACTACTTCGCATCCTCGACAAAACTGACTCATATATGTTGATACAAACGAGATCAGAAAACTCTGAAGTACTCAATCATTTTAACTCTGGAAATCTTTCTCAGTTTTACAAAGATGAAATATCGATGCGCCAAGATGTGATGTATCCTCCATTTGCACATCATATAAAAATAACAGTTGAGGAAACAAAGTCAGCGGCTACTGATATGATGAAAAAGCTACAAGACCGACTCGACACTTTGAAAAAGGAAAAAGGTGTCAAAGATTTTTCTACCCTTGTCTTCCCTGCTTTTGTACCTGCAGGAAAGGGTCGCTCTATACTTCACATGCTCATATCTATCAAGCCAAGTGACTTGCCAAACGAGAGACTATTTGGCTTGCTAAAAAGCTTACCGACCACTTACCAGCTCAGAGTAAATCCAGAGAGTTTGTTATAGGCTTATATAGACTCAAGTATAGACTCAAATGATTAGCCACCATTTGCCATAAGTTGCTATAAGTCCAGAATTACACTACACTAACAACAATATGGCAAAGAAAATTGCAAAACAGGAAATACAAAATGATAGTGAGCTGGCAGAGAAAAAGCCTTTTAAGAAGGCCGTCTCTAAGCTGTCAAAGATTGCAACTGGTATAAAGGCTAGTGCAAATAACACTGTATCAGCGAGAAAGACTGTAAAGCCATCTTCAGTGCACTCCACCCTAGCAAACTGTATAGTAAAAGAAGGTCATCCTGCCTTAAGATCTAAAGCAGAGGGAATTCCTTTAGCAGATATAATGAGCAAGGACACTAAGTCTCTTATAAAAAAGATGAAAGATGTTTTGGCAACACAAAGCGATGGTATTGGTCTAGCTGCCCCACAGATAGGTATTAGTAAAAGTGTATTCATAGTGTCAAAGAAAGTTTTTGGTGGCAAAGATGATGTAGCATTTATCAACCCTATCATTGTCAAAGAATCAAAAGAGAAAAAGTGGATGGAGGGAGAAGGATGCCTCTCGGTAAGGTGGATGTACGGAAAGGTTAAAAGATCTACCAAAGTCACACTGAGATTTTATAATGAGCAAGGTGACCTCTGTGAGAGAGGTGCCAGTGGACTTCTTGCGCATATATTTCAACACGAAGTCGATCATTTAAATGGTATACTTTTTATCGACAAGGCCATAGACATAGAACGCATAGACCCAGCTAAACCATCACCGCAAAGCGCTAAGCAATAGGAATGGCTGGATGATAGTAAAAACAAAAAAGGTTAGGGTGAAAAAAGGTTGGGGTGAAAAAAAAAGGGGGGGGTAAACAGCTAAACTAATATAAATAATAAATAAAAGATAAATGATTTTTTTTGGAACATCAACATTCTCAATACATGTGCTAAATAAACTTAAAGAACTTGGTATAGTTCCGGATTATATAGTGACGGTACCTGATAGACCTGCAGGTAGAAAACTCATCATGACGCCTCCACCTATAAAGATATGGGCACATGAAAATAGTATAAAATGTTTACAATTTGAAAAGCTTGATGATGAAGCAGTAAAAGTACTAAAAGACACAGATGCATCTGAGATATTTATAGTAGCTTCATACGGAAAAATAATACCTCAAAGTGTATTGGATATACCCTTGCATGGATGTCTAAATGTCCACCCATCTCTCCTCCCCAAGCTACGTGGAGCTACACCACTTCAAACTTCTATACTTGAAGACATGCAAGAGACTGGTGTCACTATCATAAAAATGGATGCCAAGATGGACCATGGACCGATAGTTGCAGTACATGAAGAAAAGATAAATCCTTGGCCAATAAATATAATTGACCTAGAGAAAAAACTTGCACTTAAAGGCGCGGAGCTTATTGCTGATGTCTTACCTCAGTATATTGCAGGCAAATCTAAACTCATTGAACAAGATCATGAGTTAGCGACATTTACAAAAAAGGTTGTAAAAGAAGACGGTCTTATAGAGTCAGAAATCATTGATCATGAAGGAAATATTCCTGGCGACAAAGGATATGATACATACCTAAAATACCAAGCTCTATATGAATGGCCTGGTTTGTATTTTTTTATGAATAGCAAAAAAGATAGTGTAAGAGCAAAAATCAAAGAGGCTAAATGGGATTCAACTAACTCTATATTTTCAATACTTAAAGTCACTCCTGAAGGCAAAAATGAAATGACTTGGAAAGATTTTTTGAACTACATTAGTTCTTAATACTCATAAGCTAGTTTTCAAAAGCTCACTGTTCTTGCCCCCATTTTTTTTAACTCAACGAAATAAACCGAGAACGGTTTTATTTCTTCAGTGAATCCCGTATCATTTGATTCACAAGAGCTCTAGTTATTGGACCAAAGAAACCGACCGCAGGAGTAATACCATTGGCTTTCTGGAATCTAGCCAGTGCAGCACGAGTAAGTGGTCCGAACCTTGTAACCTCTCTTCCTGGTGACCCTGCCCCACTAGTTGCGACCGGAAAGCCAACTGAGTTCAAAAAGACTTGCAAAGTTCTAGCATCACCTGAGACCACAGTAGCACTGCTTAAGTTACGATTGAAGGTTATAGGTGCACCATTTGCATTTGTAAATATTTGTCTTGGCAGATTTGTAGTCTGGATGCCAGGTGTCGCATTGCCTACCGGTGCAGTTGGATTTTGTATTGCAGGAGATACAAAGAAAGCTACAGCGCCCCCTCCACCTCCAGTTGGTCCACCACCTGATGAACCGCCACCGCCACCTCCACTACTTGGAGGAGTTGGAATACTCGGACATGCACTTGTTGTGAATGTTGCATTTGTCGATGTACCAGTGCCAGCTGGGTTAGTAGCATAAGCACGATAATGATATGTCGTATTACATGTTAGATCTATAACTGTATCTTCAAAAGCGGTTGCTCCTATGTTACCAACTACTGATGTAGTTGAACCATACGACGTAGTAAGTCCATAATTGAATCCTCTCACTGTAGATGATGCATTGCCTTCGTTTGTTATAGATGCATTGAGAGTGGCTGAAGAGGTAGAGATAGATGTTGCAGATTGAACAGTGAGGGTTGGAAGTATTGGAAGTAGACTAGTAGTAAATGTTTGATTTGATGATGTTGCAAGGTTATCAAGTACATCTGAACTAATGATTCGGAAGTTATATAGAGTATCAGGAGTCAATCCACTCAGTACTATACTATGCTCGGTATAAAAATCTTCTGTTGAAGATGCATTGCCATAGCTTGTAGTAAGACCATACTCTATAGTTGATGAAGCGTTTTCATTTGTATTCCATGTGATAGTGGCGGTTGATGTTCCTACTGTTGTGTTTATGGATGAGATAATTGGTGGGAATGTTTCTGGGAAATCATTATACACACCTCCCGCAAAATATCCCTGACTTACATTGTTCAAAAATATATCCTCCAGTGAAGAAAACTGAGTAGAATCGTTTGTAACTAGCGTAGCGAAGTTAAGATACAAGGTACCATCTGATCCAGCGCCGCCACCGGTATCTGTTCCACCTGATGCATTAA
>JAIXXV010000010.1 GCA_027490575.1 bacterium
TTGCAGTCATTTCTGTTGAAGATCCTCTAGAGTTTTTAGCTACTGTTATAGTTGGAACAGTTGAAGTTGAGAATCCGATAGAAGCACTTGCAATAGTTATAACCGCTGACTCCGAAGTTAGAGTACGTGAATCAGCTGTTACTGATATTTTAACCTTGTATGTACCGTTTGGTATATTGGCAGGAACACTTAGATTTATAGTTGTACTTGATCCTACTGAGAAATCTCTTGTGATTCTTGTTCCGCTTACCAATGCTGAGTTAGTAGAGTTTATGAGCTCTATTGTTACATCGGCACCAGCTGCGATACCGGCACCTGTCCATCTAACTGGTATAGTTCCACCTTTTACAACAGATGTTGTACCAGATGTATTTATGTTCAATGATACTGATTGCTGAGTTACAGTAAGTACAGGAGATCTAAGTACTGAGGGACTTTCTGCACCGACACCTGATGCAACCACCTCTAGTCTATAGTCCCCAGCTGGAGTACTTGCAGGTATTGTTACGGATCTAGATCCAGAAGATACTAGTATATTAGACTCCAGTGTTGATGTTGCACCAACAGTTCCGTTTGGAACAAGCCTTATAGACATTCTAGTAGAAGCCGGGATATTTAGAGATGACCATCTCAAATCAACACTTTGCCCTCTTACTATAGTTTGAGCAGATGGCGCCGTTATAGTGATGGTCGGCTTCGTAACTACAACATTACTGATTTTGAATGGCGCTGGATTGTAACCGCTAAATCCTTTTGTAGAAGATACTAGTATTCTATAGTTGGTATTATTTGCGATATTTGTGACACCTATTGTCGCTGGAACAACCCAAGTAAATGAACCTGTATTTCTCACATTTGCAATATTTAGGATTATTGGTGAAGAAGAAGTTGATGATGGGTCATTTACAAGTTGTATTGACACATTGTCATTTGAAGTTACAGCTGTACCAGTTCTCCATGTAATATTTACTCTCTGTCCAACGGATATATCTTGTCCACCAGCAGGTGCTGATACCTCGATAGTATTTTCTCTTATTTCAAAAGGAGCTCTACTTGTATCACTACTTACACTACCAGATAGACTTGCCTGTATTCTGTATCTACCAGTTGTAATGTTTTGTGGAATAGTCCAGTCAAATGCACCTTCACCGTTTCTTATAGTCTGAGTTGTGATAGTTGTAGTACCTGTACCATCTTCTTTTACATAGTTAATGTTTAGAGTGGTAGTGTTTGGTATACGAGAAGCCGTCCATCTGATAGGAATGATCTCTCCTTTTCCTCTTATAACACTACTTGAGGGACTTGTTATATCAATCTTTGCCTTTTCAATACAGCCGTACTTTTGGTTTAGAAACTCTCTTGTTGTTCTATCTACTATACCAGTTGGATGACTAAGGCCTTGAGGTGTTAGTATCTGAGCGCTGTATTTTACCTGTAGCCCTGATATTGCAGATGCAGTTGATAGACCAATATCTCTTGAACTTTTATCAGCTGCAGCAATTGTAAAACCTTCAGCTTCCAAAATACGATGCAAAGCCGCAACGTCAGCTCTGTATTTAGTAAGTGCATTACTATATGTATCCATCTCTACCCTAGCCTTGTGCCAAGCTGCCCATGAATAAAGACTGCTGTACAAAGAGTCCATTTGATAATAAAAGTTTGAAGTAAGGTTCCTACATTGAGTAGATGTAGAAGTTGATGCCGTACTTGTTGAAGTTTGTGCCATACCCTTGTTTAATGTGAACCCAATGGCCAACATAAATACAAGCGTGATTGATAGACTGATAATAAAGTGCTTTTTCATTTGTTGTTTATTAATAAATTATAATTACTTTTTAATTATATCATTAATGTGGATTTGGAAAGGAGGGTTATGCAGATTTTTCAGGATCGACAGATAGGTACTTGTCCATGGTTCTGTTGTGATCTACCCTTTTACCAGTAAGTTTAATGAGATCAAACATGACATGAAGAAAAGCTATAGCTGGTTCATACCTTATTTCTATACTTATTTCTTTTTTCCAATCATTTAAATATACCACCTTAGGGAGAATGACCATTTCAACACTAATATCACTAAATAAAGACTTTGGGATTATGGTTACTTCAGCTGGCCTACCTTTCATAGATGAAAAAGCTTTGTCAGATATGCTGTTTTTAAGTTCTGAATACTGACCCTCAGATACTATCGCGTCAAATATTATATTTTTCTTAAGGTGTTCTTTGTGTATTTTTTCTAGAAATCCACTCGGTACTTTTTTAACAGATAAAAAAACTGACCATACCGGCTGCAATAAGCAAACCTTAGTCAAAAGAGGATTCATCGATATCGCTTGCCATGTTTTCATCAAAGATTCAATGCCATGATTAGTTTTTACAAAGTCTCCACCTTTACCCAAAACACTTTCAAACACCTGTGAGATATCTTTAACCTCATAGACATATCTTCTGCCGGCAGGGTGTTTTGTCAATAATCTCCTTTTTTCTAAAGAAACTAGATTATCTACAACTGTTGTACGTGGTAACTTTGTCTTCTTAACAAAATCTGAAATTGATAGCAGTTTGTTTTTACCAGTACTAAGTATAAGTTTTTCTGCATTAGAAAAACTCATAACATCATGTATGTTAGAAAATTTATCCATAATTATAATATAACGGATAATACGTCATATTGCAATGGAGCATTCTATAATATATCCAGATACTTACGTAATACGCGTAAGCAAAATGAACAAAAAATTAACTTATTATGTTTGCTACAAAAACTAATCCAGTTAGCGACTACTGCATTAAGCACGGAATCGCTGAATATCAGTTCTATTTACTAACAGGTATGCCCTACCTCACCTTCGAAAGAGCTATGAAGCATTTAAGCGGTCAGGGTAATCACAGAAGAGGCCCAAACCATAACACCATGGAATTGATTTATAAGGTTCTGAATATTGATAACCCGACCGATATACTAGCAAACCTTGAATCAGTCAACAAAACTGTACTTAGAAACACCGCTGATAGTTTAATAGTTCTTCGAATTTACGGTGATGTTGACATCACCCCTGTAGTCAAATCACTGTCGAGAAAAAAGGTGATTACTTGGCAAATGTTCACTACAGAGTACAGAAGATGTCTTGAGAATATTGAATTGGCTCAGAAACAGAAGTCTGATGAGCAGCAATTTCTCATTATGCTTTCGAAAATTAGTGAAAATGGCTTACCTGAAAGAGTGAAAGAATTTCTTCGCAAGGTTGTCAACGATTGATAACAACGCAACACATTACAGATTAATTCTGAATGTGTTGCTTTTTAATAACCAAATCTGAAAATCAACCGTCGATTAATCATTGATCAAAATAACATCAAATAAAAGCCCGCTTACGCGGGCTAATGGTGGGGTGGGTGCACCCAAAGGGCACACTCCAAAAATACAGTCACTGCGTTCCTTATTTTTGGGTGCCCAGAGAGGATCGAACTCTCGTAACCGGATCCACAGACCGGGGCTTTACCACTAAGCTATGGGCACCATGTTTTACTTGTAGATATAAACTTAGTCGGCGAAAGCCAAA
>JAIXXV010000002.1 GCA_027490575.1 bacterium
ACAATTCCTCCAATTTTCTATGTTGATTTTCAATGTGAATCTCACAAGGCCTAGAAGGCCAGGTAAGACAGAACTGTGTTCCTGAGCAATACTATACTAGTATTTTTAGAGTTGTCTAGCGGCACTTTTTTCGAAGTCGTATGCCTAAACTGTACGAAAGATTTTGCCTAAAAATTAGCACGCTACAAAAAACTACTCCTCAAACCTCAACCACCGCAAATCCTCCATAGATATATCCCTCACATATTTGAAAAGTTTTTCAGTACTACTTGCTGTGGGTGTATTGATTCTTGAGCCTACACTTGTGAATGGGATTATAGAAAACTTTGGCACGTAAACTTCACTCTCGATATTAAAAACTTCACCGGACTCGTCTTGCGCACTAAAAGCAGACACTTGTTTTTCTTTTTTAAATTCTATAGATAACATAATGCCGTGCGTTGTATTGAAAGAAAAGTATTGATCAAATAGAGTATTACCGAGTGAATAAAATATCGGTTTTCCTTGATACATTTCAATACGCTGAACAATGTGAGGATGATGTCCGACTATAATGTCTGCGCCGCTATCAATCCATGATTGTGCGAGTTGTCTTTGTCGAGTACTTGGTTGTGATTGATACTCAACACCCCAGTGAGGATATACGACTATGTAGTCAATTTCGCTGACCATGCTTAGTCGCTTTATTTCACTTGTAATACTTTCGTCATTGGCATATCCAAACTCATTCCACGCAACAAGCCCTATACAGAAGTCATCAGTAATACATGTAGTTGTAGAGATATTTTGATCATTGTAATAGCTACCAAAAAATCCAACACCAGCTTTGTCTAAGTAAGACCTAGTTTGTTTTTCACCATCTCTTCCAAAATCCATCGAGTGGTTGTTTGCAAGACTTACGATGTCTACTCCAGCAGTCTTGAGAGCCTCAGCTGTATCTGTTCTAAATGTGAATTGGAATCCAGGTATAGCTTTGTTGTTTTCGAGAACCAGTTTTGATGGATAGTTTGTGATAGTCCCTTCAAGGTTTGCGATGACCAAGTCGTGCATTGAAAAAGTTGTTGAAGCTGGTCCAATGATTTTTTCGAAACCATTCACATTTACCTGTGACCTAACACCTCTATCAAACATCATATCCCCGGTGAAAAGAACTTTGATGATTTTTTCTGGTGGTTCTGGTGCCTTTGGCTCTGCATACGGACTGTCGGTGGTGACAAGATTTCCTGCCTCATCTTTTTGTAAACCGATCTGCTGACCAAGGTACTCGCTGGCATTGGCAAAAAAGCCCATTCTGCTCAAGAAAATGACAAGTGCCACAAATATAAGTGAAAGTACTATACCTTGTAAAATATGGTATAATACTCGAGTATCAAATTTATCATTTTTTAAGTTTAAATTCATATTATGACTCTATTATACATCATACTGATAGTGCTAGCTCTAGTGGTTATTTGGGCTATAGCTGGTTACAACTCATTTGTCAGACTTATAAACCGTGCAAAAGAAGCTTGGTCAGATATAGAGGTACAACTAAAGAGACGATATGACCTCATACCAAACCTCGTCAATACTGTAAAAGGTTATGCATCACATGAGAGCGGAACTTTTGAGAAAGTTACAGAGGCTAGAACAAAAGCAATGGCAACTACTGGAACAAGCGCTGAACACGCTCAAGCTGAAAATATGCTAACTGGTGCGTTGAAGTCGGTATTTGCACTTGCTGAGGCTTACCCAGATCTAAAAGCAAATACAAATTTCCTTGAACTACAAAGAGAACTTTCAGATACTGAAAACAAAATCCAGGCATCAAGACGTTTTTACAATACTAATGTAAGAGACCTTGCTATCGCAGTTGAATCTTTCCCTGGAAATATTATTGCCAAGATTTTTGGCTTCAAGAAAATGGAATTGTTTGACCTTGCAGATGATGATGTGGCTCAGAAAAATGTTGAGGTAAAGTTTTAGTATTTACTAAAATAAAATCTACGAGAGTACATAAGTGTCAGTCCTAATGTAATGATTGTAGATATAACAGATAACCCTCCCAGTTTTTCTGTGATGATTGATTCTTCCTCTACTCCAGTTGATGACATTATCATTAGGCTAATGATAAGCACAAAAAAGCTCACAATGTTACTGTAAAAAAAGAAGAGCCCGACATTGATAGGCCAGACACCAAGCTTCTTGATGAAACTAGGGAAGTGGACGGTCTTGTTCATCACAGGTGTACTTTCTGGGCTTTGTGAGGAGTTGTCATTTTGCTCAGGCATATCTGATTGCTCAGGTGCGTCCGCATGTTCGGTTTCACTTGCTTGCTCTGGCTCGTTTCCTTGTACAGGCTCACCCTTGATAATATCTTCATTTTTGTTAGTTTGTTGTTCCATATATCTATTATATAATGGATATCACAATATATGGCAACTCTTTATACCCAACAATCTAAAAACGTAACGAAAACATGGCTACTTATGGGAGCTTTTTTGGCTTTGATAGTGGCTGTGGGCTACTTTGCAAGCTATTACTATGCAAACCCATTTATCCTTTATATCGCTATCGTTTTTAGTGTACTGACCAATATCACTGGATACTGGTTTTCTGACACCATAGCCCTAAAGATGTCAGGTGCTGTGGAGGTTGATACCACAAAAAGCACAAACCCCGAGCGAGACAGAGAGCTTATACGTATAGTGGAGAACCTTTCTATAACAGCAGGCCTACCTATGCCAAAAGTTTGTATTATAAATGATCCGGCACCAAACGCATTTGCAACCGGTAGAAACAAAGAGCACTCAGCAGTCGCTGTCACTACTGGACTTCTCGATAGGCTTGACAGAAATGAGTTGGAGGGAGTGATAGCGCATGAGCTTGCACATATAGGAAACCGAGACACACTCATTGCCACTGTCGCTGTGATACTTGTAGGTCTAGTTTCTATCATGTCAGATATACTTCTACGGTCTCATATGCACGGAGGAAACAATAACAACAATAGAGGTGGTGGAATACTTATGATAGCCGGCATTATTCTTTTGGTACTATCTCCAATATTTGCAACAATGCTTCAAATGGCTATATCACGAAAGAGAGAGTTTGTGGCTGATGCTACAGGTGCACTTTTGACTAGATACTCAGAAGGCTTGGCATCTGCTCTTGAAAAGATCACTAGCTATAGTACTCAAGGAGGTACGCCTTTGAAGAAAGCATCAGACGCTACTGCTCACATGTATATTGCAAATCCTTTCGGTGCAAAGGCTCTCGGTGGTTTACATAAACTTTTTTCAACACACCCTCCAGCAGAGCAACGTATAAAAGCACTGAGAAGTTTGGATATATCGGCTAACAGTTAAGAGTCGAGAGACACACAGACTACTTTGTTTGCTATACTAATGTCATGAGAAAAATATTCCCAGCTTTTTTAATTATAACCATATTCTCATTGTCATTCGCTGATACTAGAACAGCTGACGCTGCTGTTTCGCATACTTGGACAGAACAACAAGATGTTGGAAATAGATTTTGGACATCTGTCGCCATGACTCCTGATGGACAAAAAATAGTAGCTACTGCACAAAATACAAAAATATATATTTCTAATGACGCGGGCCTTGTATGGAGTAGTGCCAACGATTCTCCAACATTGTCTGGGTGGAATGGTATAACTTTGTCAGATGACGGCTCAAAGATAGCTGCGTCCGCCCAATCTGATTTCATATACATATCCACTAATGGTGGCGGCAATTGGTTAGAGTCAAGTGGGAGTGGTGGTGGAATAAATACATGGGCGGGCATAGCCGGTTCATCAGATGGTCAATACTATGTAGCATCTGTTCAGAGTCCTCAAGCTATAACTATATCAACTGATGGAGGTGATAACTGGGTGGAAGCTACGAGTCTAGCTCAGAAAGATTGGTACGGTATAGATTGCTCAAGTGATTGCAGTACTATAGTTGTAGCTGGTTTTGACGACTACATATATGTCTCACACGATAGAGGTGCTACTTGGGAAGAGATGACGTCTATAGGTGACAGGTTCTGGCAAACAGTGAGTGTTTCTGCTGATGGTCAAAAGATCATAGCGATGTACAACTATGAAGGATCTGGTTTTGGTGGTGCATATATATCTAACGACGGTGGTGATACATGGAGTGAGGTCACTACTTTGGGTAATGATTATTGGAGAGATTCTGAAATGTCTGATGACGGAAATCACATCATAGTTGGAGGGGATACAGGAGGGGTTTATATTTCTCACAATGGCGGTGTTACGTGGATAGAGCAAACTGGTTTACCTGCAGGTCAAAAGAATGGAGTAGACATTTCCAATGATGGTACTATTGCCGCTGCAGTAGACTATGAAGGTTATGTCCATACAGGTTTGCTTGTATTACCAGCTAAGTCTGTTATAGATAATGTGTCCGCTGACCCTAGTGAGACTACATCTACTATTACCTGGACAACCGACATAGGTGCAGATTCTCAAGTAGAGTATGGCTTAACCTCAACCTACACATCTTCCTCTACTAGAAGTTTTTCCACTACCACATCACATTCAGTATCACTGACTGGTTTGACTGCGGGCACAACATACAACTACAGAGTTATATCTAGAGATGAATACGGTCAGACATCAACTTCTACAAATCGAACATTTTCAACAAGTGGAGGTGCTCCTGTGGTTACACCAGTCACTACATCATCAGGTGGAGGTGTGACTTATTACTCAGTACCTACGCTTACCCCAGCAGAGATTCAAAAGATATTCGGCACGCAACCAGGCTTTTCTGCAACACCACTTCTTGCCACACAATCTTCTGTAACTCAATCATCTGCAACCTCGTCTTCATATGTATTTACAAGAAACCTCAGACTTGGATCAGTAGGTATTGATGTCAAAGAGTTGCAAAAGTTTTTAAATAGAAGTGGGTTTACTATTGCAGCGTCCGGAGCAGGATCACCTGGATATGAAACCACACTCTTTGGACCTGCTACAAGACGTGCACTGATCAGATATCAACAAGCAAACAAGATCACTCCTGCAGTGGGATTCTTTGGATCCGTGACCAGGGGGTTTGTTAATGGCAGGTAAATAACGGCCTACAAAAAACTAGACAAATAAAAAAACACCTCCATTGCGGAAGTGTTTTTACTATTTATTGTCGGTAATTAATAATTGTTAATTACTGATTGTTTAAGCTCCGATAGATGCCAATAGCTTGTCGACAATATTTTTCATAGCTTCATAAGGCAAAGATCCTAGTCCATTACCTTCAGCATCTACTAGTGGCACCGTCTCTATCTTACCTCCGTTGTTTACAAAGATAACCGTATAAGGTGTACCTCTCGCCCCAGCTTTTTGTCCGGCTTTGATAGCCTCCGAAACCTTGTCAGCGTATTTACCACTGTTTAGACAAGTTTCAAATGCTTTTCTATCTATGTTTATCTTCTCAGCAAAAACTGGAAGTTGAGCTGGGTCTAGGCCATCGTTACCAGGTGACTCTTGGTAGATTAAGTCTGTGTAAGCCCAAAACGCGTCCGCTCCACCAATCTCATTTGCACACTCTTGTGCCTCAGCTTCTTTTGGTGCTAGTTTGTGCATAGGGAGAGGGAAGTGTCTGTATACCCAAGCGACTCTGTTGTCGGCGCTGTATTCGTCATAAATGCGCTTCATGGTCTGGTGGAATCTTTTACAAAATGGGCATTGTGTATCTGAGTATTCCACTATAGTAATCTTTGCTTCTCTGCTTCCTCTGATATGGTCAGTATCAGAAACAGGCTCTACTTCTATGGCTGGCCTTTCTGGCTTTATGGCTGAGTTTATAATATCTTGCTTACTCGTATCTGTATTGGTGTTTAGTGATGAGCTTCCTGATAAATATATTGCTATGGCTATGATGGCACCTGCTACTACTATGGCTATAGGTGTTACTAGCTTTTGTTTGGTTTCATTATTCATACTGGAGATTATATCATGCTCATCTGACATATAAAATAATAAATTATGAAGATTGTATGACTAAATTTATATATTAGTCTTAACAGAAAATGGCATGTAAATACCAATTTTTTTCAGGTCGGGTTATGCCTAAAACGGCAAACTAAATGTCATCTTGTTGTCCTCTTTGTCCTCCCAACTACTTGTATCTATAGTGAAATCAGCAATCTTATCGCCATCCAAGAACTTTAAAGCTCCATTTTTCATAGCATAGTCGTGAACTTCTTTTGTGATACGCACATCCTCAAGACAGTACTTTATAATCTTATCTACTTCACCTTTTTTCCACCACTCTATGGCTTCAAGTCCATGTCCACCTTTTCCAACACCGAGAGTTGCTTGTGCAATAGAGCCCAGTCCGATGCGATGACCGAGAGCTTTTCTGACTTCTTTGAGTAGGTCCAAGCTTTTTAGTTTCATCAAGTCGCCTGCATAGTATTTGTTTAGTATAGGTAAGTCAAAATGATCTCCGTTGAATGTCACGATAGAATCTGCTTTCTCAAGTATAGGCCAAAGCTTAGGTAAGTCCTCTTGCAGGTAGCTAGTATATTTATCATTTTCACTTTCGTAAATACATACAACTGAAATATCCAAAAAAACAGGGTCTGATTTACCAACCTCCTGAAACGAATTTCGAGTTTCAATGTCCAAAAAAACTTTATTCATGCTGATTTACTTGTTTAATATCGTATGTCTTTTTTAATGATTCTTCTTCGCCAATAACTATGAAATAGGGTATAGACTGCTTTCGGGCGCTCTTTATTTGATCCACAACGGGTCTGTACGAGTAGTTTACTGATACTTTTTTACCATCTGCTCTTAGTTCATCTGCTACTTTGTCAGCATAAGATCTAGATGACTCGTCCATAATACATATCATAATGTCTGTAGTAGATACATAAGAGGGTAGTAGCTCATGCGTTTCTAGAAAATCTCTGATAGTCACATCTCCCATGCCAAAACCAAATGCAGGTAGTGATTCTCCACCAAATATAGAAAGTAAGTTGTCATATCTACCACCTCCAAAAAGTGATCTATTGTTAGCAGGGTCAGTATCAAAAACTTCAAAGACTGTACCAGTATAGTAGTCAAAGCCTCTGATGATGTTTTCGTCATAAGACACATTTGATATGCCAAATGATTTTAGTTGCTCAACAATACTATCGAGCTCAAGCTTGGCCTCTCTAATATCTGGCATAGCCATAGCTTGTTCGTATGTGGGGTTTTGATGACTTAGATTTAGAAACTCAAGGGGTTTGCCTATGACTTTTTCAACTTCGCCATAGAAAACTTCTTCAGGAAGTTTTGATTTTTTATCCAGGAGTCTTTGAAATGCTTGTGCTTGGTTTTCATCAAGTTCATACCAACTATTAAAAATAGCATTTAAAAGCTTTCTACTGTTTATCTTAATCTCAAAATGACTGTCATCAGCACCAAATGCTTTCATGATGTTGTACGCCAGCTTAATAGTTTCTACATCTGCTTCCGTACCTGCAATACCAAAAACATCTGCATTGAGTTGCCAGTGCTCTCGTAGTCGCCCTCTCTGAGGTCTCTCATATCTAAAAACGTTTGGTATAGAGTACCAACGAGCAGGGAATCCGAGCTCTCTCTTGCGACTCGCAATCATACGAGCAACTGTCGGTGTCATCTCAGGTCGAAGTGTGACCTCTCTATCACCTCTATCTGTAAATGTGTAAGTCTGCTCATTGACAATCTCTTCACTAGTCTTTGCTTTATATAGGTCTGATGGTTCTAGGACTGATGCATTGTACTCATTGTACCCAAAACTCTCGACTACTTTTTTCCATATAGAAAATATGTAGTTTTGTACTGCTAGATCCTCCGGATAAAAATCACGTACACCTTTGTACGGCTCAGTGCTAATATTGCTAGTATTTTTTACCATATTGATGTATATAATACATTATAATGCAATCAAATGTAATCTCCTCAAGTGATATTGACCGTGGTCTTGTTGATGGAATAATCCTTGTATATAAGGACAGGGGAGAAACTCCTCTGGAGGTTTTAAATAAACTAAAGGCCAGGTTTTCCACTTTGACAAATGTGCCACTTAGCTATGCTGGGCGACTTGACCCATTGGCTTCAGGACTTATGCTGGTGCTTTCTGGTAATTTCAATAAACGTAGGGGCGAGTTTTTAGGATTGGACAAGACATATATTGTAGAGTTTCTACTAGGTGTATCAACTGATACAGGAGATTTGATGGGGTTGATTGATGAAGAAACCGTCGCGCAAGCTGGCGCACAGAATAGCGATTCGACTAAAGAAGAAGCTGGCGCACAGACCGGCAAAATTATTGATGAGGAAAAGATAAAGAAAGTATTAAAATCATTGAAAGGAAAATACGATATGCCATACCCAATGTTTTCATCAAAAACAGTCGATGGTAAGCAACTTCATCAATGGGCGAGGGAAGGTGTCACAGAGGGTGGTGTAGCTGGGCTAGAGATACCAATGCAAAAAGCTGATATTAAAGATATCGAATATTTAGGAACTAGAATGGCTGATAGACTTGAAATTGCAGGAACAGCAATAGAGCTTATATCTGGTGTATCAGGCGACTTCAGGCAAAAAGAAATCATAAAGCAATGGACTGAGTTTAAAGAAAAAAATATTTCAGATGAAGCTAAAGATGAAGATGAAATAAATTTAAAAGAAAGATTTTTAATTGTAAAAGTCAAAGTTGATGTTGGTAGCGGTACATATATGAGGACATTAGCAAATACATTTGCAAAAAAGCTGGTAACATGTGGTCTGGCGTATTCTATCCATAGAGAAAAAGTTGAAGATATTAGTGTTGATCAAGCAATAATCATAGTTTAATTGTTTATTAGTTTAATTCGCCACTTTATAAAAATTTTATTTTTACATAATGTGAAAGTTGTATTGTCTGTACATGGCAGACATACCCGTAAAACAAAACAAGATACATATATATAAGAGAGATGATGTACCAGATATATCAATAGCTGATATCACTCCCGTCTTTAAGTCAAAAGGCGCAACTGGTTTTATTGATTATGTTGTTGAATACGCACTTTCTATAGATGCAAGCGATATACACATAGATCCTTTTCCCGACTATTCTATGGTCAATATGCGGGTCAATGGATTTCTGAGGTCTGTATTCAAATTGCAAAAGAATCTAATACTAGAATGTATTGGACGTATAAAAATACTGGCAAAGTTGCGCACTGACATAAACAACAAGGCGCAGGATGGCCGATATGAGTTTATGTCACAAGAAAAAGAACGCATTGATATGCGTGTTTCTACCATGCCGACTTTCTACGGAGAGAATGCAGTGCTTAGGATACTTAGGCCATCCAAGCAAAGAGATTTAAGTCTAAATACACTAGGCATGGATGACACACAGGTCGGCACGCTCAATCGCTTTGTAGATAAACAACAAGGCCTGATACTGGTGGCAGGGTCCACTGGCTCTGGTAAAACTACAACTATATATGCATTTTGTAATCTCCTCATAAAAGCAAAGCGCAATGTGGTAACCGTGGAGGACCCAGTCGAATACCTAATAGACGGTGCAAGGCAAATACAGATAGCGGAAAGTTACTTTGGATTTTCTGATGCTCTTAGGTCGGTACTAAGGCAAGATCCGGATGTCATTGTGGTAGGCGAGATTAGGGATTCAGAAACAGCACACCTAGCTTTTCGAGCCGCTCTTACTGGTCACCTTGTGATAGCAACCATACACGCTGAGGATTCATATGGTGTCAGAGATAGACTGGTGGACTTAGGAGTATCAGAATCCATGCTCACTCTTTTAAAACTTATCATATCACAAAAGCTCAAGCCTGTGACAGATGAAAAGCAAAAAGTCATATCCAGAAAAGCAGATTTTCACTTTTTGGATTTAACAAATACTGATAATGATAAGCCACAGTAGTTATATATTGGTGTATTTGCGCGGACAGGTGGCACTAATGATAAGTCACAAAGAACGTAGAGAGAAAAATACTTAATGTAAAATGAAAAAACAAAACTCCTTAATCATTCAAAAATATTTCAAATATGTATCGCTGTATCTTTCATCTGGACACAGTATTGACGACTCATTTAGAATTGCTTTAAAAAAGATTAAGGATAGGAGAGTCTGTAGACATTTTACTGATTTTGTAGAATCGCTTAGAGAAGGAAAAAGCATAGATGATGTACTCGAAGCACTCTTGAAGCAAGGTATCATAGACAGCACTGTATATGCACTTATACTTGTCGGTCACAAAAGTGCAAATCTACCACTGTCACTTATGGAGATATCAAAGTATTTGGAAAAGAACAATAGCTTCAAAAAATCACTAGTCGGTTCAATGATTTATCCTGCGGTTGTCATAGTATCCGCAAGTCTATCTGTACTATATATAGTATATATCGTTCTGCCTAAAATACTCCCAATATTCAAATCCTTAAAGGCACCGCTCCCCAAGACGACAGAATATTTACTTCATTTTACGAGCCTTCTGTCTAAATATGGTCTTATATATTTCGTAGCTGTTATCTTTGTTATGGCAATAGTATTGGTTATATATATGTATAATGAAAATCTCAGAAAAACTTTGCACTTTTATGTCTACTTGATACCAGTACTTGGCAAGGTCATATTTTTATGCGATATGAGAAATCTGTCACTTTGTTTAGGTACATTATTGAAATCCAATATGAGCATCGTTGATAGTTTTGAGGTGGGGATATCATTTACAAAAAATCTTCATATCAAAGGTGCTCTGTTAGATATAAAGGCCGGTATTTCATCAGGGCAAAACTTATCCAGCGCAATTACCGAAAAGCATTTACTTGCAAATGAGTTTAAGGACTTTGCAACTTTAGGTGAAGCTACAGGAACCATGGCAGAGTCATTTTTAGACCTAAGCAATATATCTATGTACGAATATGAAGACGAAGTAAATAAAATATCAAAACTAGTTGAGCCTATCGCGCTTCTAATATCAGCAGGTCTTGTACTTACTGTTGCACTGTCTGTTATAAGCCCAATGTACATGTTAGTTAATTATGTAAATTAAACTTCTATTAAAAGACTGATGGCAAAAAATAATTTTGAGAAAAAGCGCGGAATAAAATTCAACATAATATCCAGCACCAAACCATATGGATTCAGTATGATCGAAATACTACTTGTGGTATCTCTGTCTACTTTTCTCTTTATGCCAATCATTACACTGCTATATAGTTTTTATAATGGCTTAAATCAAAACCATGATGATAGTGCCCATGAGGACATTTACTTATCTAAAAACACCAAGCTTACAAAATACAAAGAGGGGTTGATCTTGGTAAACCATCCTCTTGGTCAATATTCAAATGATAATAGTGATTGCCCTGTGATGGAAAAAATCGGTAAAGATATTGCGCTTAAAAATGAGCTTAAGTTTTCCTTAAAATCAATACCCTCAATAGACATAGGATTTCCGACGTCGACTCTGGCAACTGGTCTTAGTTTGATAGGTTCAAATATTATAACGTCTGTTGACTCTTCAAGTACTACACTTGAAGACATTATAGTTTATGGTTACGAAAATATGTCTCTACTTAGACGAAGTCTTGTTGATACTGGTCCTGGATATTTAGGTATAGCCTCAGACGGACACAGTCTTTATCTTGCAAACACTAGCGTCAATTCCCAGGCTCATTTGTTGGACGGTTTGTTTACCCAGGACTTGTTACGGGGCATTACTGGTGCTATCCAAAGAATTGATCCAGAGCTATCTAGTCCAACTGAAATTCTTAAAAGTTTTAAATTTCCAGGTGCAAACTCTAGTACTTCGCCCATAACAAAAAAGATTATAAAACATGGTGATTTACTTGTTGTTGGAACACAGAAAACTTCCTTAGATGAAATACATATATTTGATGCAAACACTGGAGTTTTGCTCTCATCTATAAATACTGAATATGGCATAAATGCCATGGCTATTTACGACAATCATTTGATAATACTTGGACCACAAGATCCGGAGATTCAGATATATGACGTAAATAATCCAGCTCAACCTACCATTGTTAGTGAATATGATTTGAAAGGCGGGTCGGGGAATGGAAGGAGTATCGGTATATTTGGAGAAAGGATGTATGTCGGCAGATCAAAAGGCGGTGAAGAGCTCATGGTTTTTGAGACAAAGAGTATTGGAGATGATTACAGGCTGGTGCAAGTGGCTAGTGAAAAAGTCGGACATAGTATTGACGTTCTCGTACCGCATAGAGATTTTGCTATGTTGTTCACATCAAATCAACATGGTGAAGTATACATAGCCAAGCTAGAAAAAGGTGTCACGGGTAAAAGTATTTCATTGGAAAATCTACCACTGAATCTCGAAGGTAGAGTTTCAGATTATGTATGTGTTGGTAATGATATTGTCTTATCAATCCTTAATACCGAATACCCATTTGCAATATTAACTTATGAAAATGACAACTAGACATAATCGCAATTCTAAAAAAGGTATGACAATCTTTGAGATTGTCATTTATGTAGCGCTTTTTTCAATATGCTTTAGCACTATTATGATGACAGTATTTTCTATGCAAAAAACAATACTTCGGATTTCAGAGAACAGAAAAGTGTCCATAGCAAACATGTACATATATGAGTATGTCAGGAACGCACTTCATGGAGACAAGGTCGTCACTGCAGAAGATATAAACACATTTGCTAGAAAGATTTCTCCGTACATAGAGATCGGCACTTTTGAGATTGATAGTTTTGAAAAAATCCCACAAGACTATGTGGAACTTAAATACAAAGTTGATAATAAATCTCAAGAAATAAAAATTGATATGATATAATCAACGCATATGGTATATGGATATTCTGGAGGTGGTATAAGTTCTCAAAAAAGTGCACTTGGAAGTGATGCGTCTTCTTCTGAGAGACTTAGAATAGAAGCAGCAAGAAAAGAAAAAGATAGAGTTGAAAAACAAAGGGCGAAAGCTGCACTTGATGAAGCTAGAAAAAAGTACGAGCACAACAAGCTGGACATTTCGCATCGTGAGACTGAGATAAGACGTCTAAACACAGAGATAGCCAAAGCACAAAGAGACATACAAGATGCAGAGATGGAGTTAAAAAACTCAGATAAAAAAGAGCATGATTCCAAGGTCAAAGTTGTTGATTATGAAAATCAGGTAAAAGAATTTGAAAGAAAGATTCATGACACAAAGATTGAGTCAGACAAGAAGTCATATGAGCTAAGGCAGCATGAGATAGAGTTGCAAAGACTACAGCAAAAGATTATAGAGATCAAAAGAGATATTTCTGAGTATGGTTCTCGGATACTTTCAATAGGATTACAAATAAATCAACTTGAGTCGACTTCACATAAGTCAGCAGTGGACGCTGAAAGAGTCAAAAGTGAAAAGATGTACAAACAAAAAGATATAGACAATAAAACTCGAAGTCTGGATATCATAAAAGGTAAGCATGATAGGGAGGTTTCTGAAGTTAGTCGTTTGAAGACAGAAGTCTTGAGGCTTGAAATGGAGATAAAAAGTTTGGAACAGAAAGCCAAATAAAAACAACCCCATTAAAGATGGGGTTGTTTTTTGTACCACAGCGCGACTTTTGGAACAGCTTACAGTCTACGCCTTAAAAGCATTCTTACCAGTGAATACTGCTTTTTTTCCAAGTTGCTCTTCGATACGTAGGAGCTCATTGTACTTTGCAACTCTGTCAGTTCTACAAAGTGAACCTGTCTTTATCTGACCACAGCCAAGTCCTACTACAAAGTGTGAGATAGTCACATCCTCAGTCTCTCCAGATCTGTGTGATACAACAGCTGTCATACCTGCTTTGTGAGCCATCTTGATAGCAGAGATAGTCTCAGTAACAGAGCCAATTTGGTTTAGTTTGATAAGGATTGAGTTACCAGCTTTTCTTTCGATACCAGTCTTTAGTCTATCAATGTTTGTTACAAACAAGTCATCACCAACTATCTGAAGTTTTTTTCCAGATGATTTTGTAAGTTGCTCGTACCCAGCCCAGTCGTCCTCAGAAAATCCATCCTCGATAGAAACGATAGGGTATTTCTTTAACCATTCTTCATAAAAGGCAACCATCTCACTAGTGGATAGATTTCTACCTTCACTTGCTAGTTCGTATATACCGTTTTTGCTTTCTCCTGTAACGCTACCTTCACCAGCTTTATAAAGTTCAGTAGATGCAGCGTCGATTGCGATTGCAATATCAGTACCTGCTCTGTATCCAGCTTTTTCTATGGCCTCAATGATAACTTTCAAAGCATTCTCATTGTTACCAAGTGATGGTGCGTATCCACCTTCATCACCTGTAGTAGTAGAAAGGCCTCTATCGTGTAGTATTTTTTTCAATACGTGAAATACCTCAGCTCCCATCTGTAGTGCTTGAGACCATGACTTCGCTCCAACTGGCATAACCATGAACTCTTGCAAGTCTGTAGACTTTTCAGCGTGCTTGCCTCCATTCAAGATATTCATCATTGGAAGTGGAAGTGACATTGGTTTTCCAGTCTTTGCGATATCTGCAAAGTATTTGTACAAAGGTTTCTTTTGAGCTTTTGCTCCTGCATGTGCGAAAGCCATTGATACACCTAGTATAGCGTTGGCACCAAGCACTGCTTTGTTATGAGTACCATCTAGCTCTATCATCTTTGCATCGAGAGTTTCTTGATTAAATTGTTTTCCAACCAATGCTTTTCGCAGTGCCACATTAACATTTGCAACTGCTTTCAAAACACCTTTTCCAAGGTATCTCTTTTTATCACCGTCTCTAAGCTCGATTGCTTCATATGATCCTGTAGATGCACCTGATGGTACAGCTGCTCTACCAAATGATCCGTCTTTCAATGTAACATCCACTTCAACTGTAGGGTTACCTCTTGAATCTAGGATTTCTCTACCGACTATAGACTTGATGGCTGGTAATAGATTTTTTGCTACTGGTTTCGTAGCTTTACTTACTGTCTTGCTCGCAGATTTACTAGTCGCCTTACTTGCTGATTTTACTGAATTCTTTTTAACTGATTTTGAAGCCATTTTTTTATATTAAATTTATATTTTATTTATAATTAAAATTACGGTGACATTGTATCACAAATTTTGGCAGATCTTTATAATATCTTTATTTTTCCTACATTTTAAGTGTGTAGACTTAAGTTATGGCAGGTATTATTATATAAATAAAAGCAACTAAAAATGATAAAAAAAGACCAAAAAAATAGCCATATTTCACCAGAAATAGTTCACGAAAGTGATAAGGTTGTTACTGTTGGATTCCTTAGTCAGTATATGTCCGATTTCAAGGCTGATTTTAAAGCTGAGTTAATGGTTGATATTAAGATGCAAATCGATCCAATAAAGAGGGAGATTGAGGTTATGAGAGAAGATATTGATATTATAAAAGCGGATCTCCAAGCTTTCAAAGAAGAGATGAGAGCGGGTATGGAAGATATGAGGTCAATGTTTAGGCATATTATGAGATATATAGATGTAAATGAAGAGGATAAAGCGGTAACAAACAAGAGGTTAGACAGACTTGAATCAAGACTACTCTTAGCGTAGACTGGCGATATGAGTGAAAGTAAAGCAAATGGCGACACGAGTGAAGTGGTGGCCGGTGACGGCAAAAAAGTAAATCTCGGGTTTTGGAAGAAACTACATGAAAAGGCAAAGTCGGAAAACCGACCTCTTTTTGTACTTGCTCCAATGGCAGACGTTACTGACTGCGCATTTAGACATGTCATAGCAAGGTATGGCAAACCTGATGTGATATGGACTGAGTTTGTATCTGCTGATGGTATTATCCGCGCGACTCCTGAAGGTAAAGAGAAGTTGATGAAGGATTTGATCTATCATATAGAGAGTGATGACATGCCAGAAAGTACCAATAACCCATTTGCGAAAAATGCTAATGTCAGTGAAAGACCTATAGTCGCCCAGCTTTTTAGTTCACACCCTGAGTACATGGAAAAAGCATGTCGACTTGTTGCAGAGCTTGGTTATGATGGCGTAGATATAAATATGGGTTGTCCGGATAAGAGTATTGAGAAGCAGGGATGCGGATCTGCAATGATAAAGACTCCAAAAGTTGCGCAGGAAATCATTGAGTCTGCAAAGAAGGGTGCAGTAAGATTCCCTCAAGAAAAGTTTGGTGATGATCCTGAATTGATCGCTAGATATGAAGCAGGAGATACTGATGCTATGGTACACCTTCCAATATCAGTAAAGACTCGTATTGGTTACAATAAAAATGAATTGGAAACATGGCTACCTGCGCTTTTGTCTGCAAAGCCTGCTGTCATAACTATCCATGCTCGTACTAGAAAAGAAATGTCAAAAGTTCCAGCTAGATGGGAGCATGTGAAAAGGGCCGTTGAAATACGAGATGAGTTTTTTGCCAAGGCAGCGGAGGAAAAAACTGAAAGCGCTAATTCAGATTCTGACTTTGATAAAACTTTAATATTTGGAAATGGTGACGTTGAGACCATTGAGCATGGTTTTGAAAAATACAATGAGACAAACACGGATGGTGTGATGATAGGGCGGGGAATATTTGGAAATCCATGGCTTTTTTCAGGTATATATAGTGCAGATCATAAATCACATATCCCTGACATTGAGGAAAAGCTAAGGGTTATGCTCGAGCATACATTTTTATATGAAAAGTATCTTGGTGGTACAAAAAGTTTTGCGATTATGAAGAAGCATTATAAGGCATATGTAAATGGTTTCGACGGTGCCAAAGAGTTGCGTGCAGAACTGATGGAAAAGGCTAGCTGTTTTGAGGAGGTGAGAGGTATCGTTGAGGGGTTTTTGAGTAATAATTAGTGACCCAGGGAATCGCTTGACAGATTTGTATATGTGTGTAATATATCAGTCAAGCCACAGTGAAATTGTTAATGATTTGGTAGCAACATATAAACCAAATCTGAGCCTAGAAACTCAGAATGCGAACAAATCAAGCACTTGAACTGTGGAGACACGGTTCTTTCAATGTGGTGAAAACGATGAAAACGAAACTCGGTATCCTCGAAATCAATAAATCTTCTTCTCCAACCTCCGCCCGCCGCATCAGCCCAGTGCCTGGCCACGCCGACTATACTTTGCCCATTTTGGGAATCGGCTCCGCCCTCCGCCTCGGCTAAGCGCTCTTAACCTCACGGACATGAGCGCTCGATGCAACACAGCACATCGGAGCGCACGATTCAAGGTCGTGTAGCTCAAATCACATAAAACAAAAGAAAGGAAGCCCCGCGCCCTCTACCAGAGAGCGCGGGGTAATATTTTTGTCTGGTTTTATTTTAAAAAACGCTCTATACAAAAGAGCGACAAAAACATGCCATAAAAGCACCACAAGAGCTCTTCACAAAAAAACCCACCAAAAAAACTTGCCACAAAATCTCACCAAATAACGTGCCACATACAAACCAATGGGTTATAATCATTATGTATGTTAAACAAAAATACTCATTTACAAGCGCAAGATAAAGATGTTAGTTTGCAAAACAAAGCAGTAAGTCAAACTCGATATGAACAAGCCTATACCAAAGACGCAGGTGTAGTGATGTCAGAGCTCAACACTTCTATCAGAGGTATTGATCCAAAAGAAACAGCAGAGCGGGCGCAAAAGTACGGAGCCAATGTATTGCCAGAGTCGCCAAAGACTTCGAGGTCAACTATTTTCTTAAGACAATTTCAAAGTTCGCTTATTTACATACTTATATTCGCCGCTGTTGTAGTGTATCTACTTGGAGACTATATAGATGCAGGTGTCATACTCACTGTACTTTTGATCAATGCGATAGTGGGTACCATCCAAGAAGGTAAGGCTGAAGATACTTTGGCAGCACTTCGAAACTTTGCTACAACAAACTCTACTGTTATTAGAAATGGCATAGAGGAGATAATCCCTGATACTGAACTGGTTGTTGGAGACATACTTGCTTTAAAAGAAGGCGACAAGGTCGGCGCTGATGCAAGACTTATACAACTCAATAGTCTAAAGATAGATGAATCATCATTAACAGGTGAATCTGTTCCTGTTGAAAAATCAATTGAGACACTTGCTGATACAGCGGACCTAGCCACCGAATCATTCAAACAAAACAATATGGTGTTTAAGGGTACAAATGTTCAAGGCGGCACAGCACTCGCAGTTGTGGTTGCTGTAGGAACTAGTACGGCTATAGGAAATATATCTCAGGAGCTATCTGCTATAAACAAAGAAGTTCCTCTTAAAGAAACTATAAGAAAATTATCAAGACTTATAATATTTGTTGTATTGATAGTTGGTGTCATAGTTTTCTTTATTGGTATATCAAAAGGTTTTGATGTTTCTACTATGCTCTCTACTGTCGTCGCTATGGCGGTATCGGCAATACCTGAAGGTCTTCCTATCACTGTTACCTTGGTACTGGCAGCGGGTGTATATCGTATGGGAAAGAAAAATGCACTTGTTAAAAAACTTCAAGCAGTAGAAGCTCTCGGTCAAGCGGATGTCATAGCTACAGACAAGACAGGTACTCTTACTCTCAATGAGATGATGGTACAGCAAGTTTTCACAGGTGAAAGACTTTATGATGTATCAGGTTCAGGGTATGAGCCAAGCGGCACTATCACCGATGTGCAAGATTCAAAAGCCGTTGACCCGATGTTGCATGATGAGATTATGATGACAGCACGTATCTGCGCGCTCGTGGCGGATTCACCTATAGTATATGACGATGCGACGTCGAGTTGGAGAAGAGTATCAGGTGATCCGACTGAGTCTGCGATGACTGTATTTTCACAGAAGGTTGGTTTTTTAAAAGAAGAGATTTTAGGAGAATGGCCTTTGGTATCAGAAGTACCTTTTTCATCAGATATAAAATATCATTCTGTATTACATAAAAACGGTATAGAAGATCTGTACTTTATAGCAGGAGCACCTGAGGTGGTACTAGATAGATGCGAGCAGTATTTTAAAGGAGGAAGAAACCATGAGCTGACAATAGCTCACAAAGAAGATTTGCAAAAACAAGTATACGACATGGCTTCTCAGGGTCTACGTGTACTTGCACTTGCTACTAGAAAGAATCCACCAGAATATTCGCATGAAGCTGGCAACATACCCGAACTATCTTTTGTGGCGCTTGTAGGTATCAGTGATGCCCTTCGAGAAAATATCCACGAGTCAGTTGCTCAAGCACAAAATGCAGGAGTGAAAATAGTAATGATAACAGGCGACTATTTAGAAACAGCAAAAGCTATAGCCAAAAAAGCTGGTATATATAGAGAAGGTGATATGGCTATCACGGGAGATGACCTGACGTCTTTTTCAGAAGAAAAGCTGACTGAGATACTTTCAAAGGTCACAGTATTTGCAAGAGTGTCTCCTGAACACAAGTTCAAGATAGTACAGATGTACAAAGACCGCGGGCTTATAATCGGCATGACAGGGGATGGTGTAAATGATGCATTGTCTATAGCGGCAGCAGACCTAGGTATTGCCATGGGAAAGATTGGTAGCGAGGTAGCAAAAGAGGCTGCTGATATAGTACTACTCGATGACAACTTCAAGAGTATAGTCTCTGCGATACAAGAGGGCCGGTACATATATCATAGTATAAAAAAGATCATCACTTACTTAGCATCAACAAGTATTGCCGGAATGTTGATTATCGTTCTAGCCCTTGCACTTGGTTTTGACTTACCGCTTCTGCCAACTCAGATCATTTGGCTAAACTTTGTAACCGATGGTTTCTTGGTGGTAGCACTTGCCATGGAACAAAACAGTCTAGGTGCAAGTATGCATAGTAGGAAAACCAAAAAAGGAAACTCTCTGATAAATCAAACCATGCTCGTGAGGATTGTGCTCGGAGCAATAGTGATGATGGTAGGTACACTTATTGTATTTGAAACATATATGGCCGACTATATGAAAGCAACTACTATGGCATTAACTACAATGGCAGTATTCCAATGGTTCAATGCTTGGAATTGCAGGTCAGAAAATCATTCAATCTTCAATATACCTTTCTTCTCAAACAAATACTTGGTATTTGCAACATGCCTCATCGTGGTTATACAGTGTATTGGTATATACTGGGGTCCACTTCAGACAGTGCTCAGGACAGTACCTCTTAGTCTAAATGATTGGACGGTCGCTATAAGTATGGGTCTCACAATCATAATCGCAGATGAGATTAGGAAGTTGGTGCATAAGCAGGTGGCAGGTATCAGATAGCAGTTAACAGAGGGTAAGCGGTGATTTTAAGTTCGGGTCAAAACCGTGCATATAGCTATTGCATTAAAATATATGTGTTATAATTCAAACATTAATAAATTAACAAATTATAATGTTTGAAAAAATAGGCGCATTTTTTACTGCCATATTAGTTGTATTCGGTGGAGGAGGTATTGCAAAATATCAGGGTGATTGGTCAGGTGTTGCTCTAGTTGATTCACAATATCAACAAGAGTGTATGAATGTTACATTTAAGATTAATATTTCTAAATCTGGATCAGTTTCTGGGTCATCAAGTGATGGTGGAAATCTTATCGGAAACATAGATGATAAAGGTGTATTTAGTGGGACATCAGGTTTTGTAGATTTCAAAGGTAACTTTACAAAGAAAAGTGGTTCAGGTACTTGGTACACCAATTCACTTTCACCAATAACTTGTTCAGGTACATTTACAGCGGATAAAGGTGCAAAAACAAAAGCTTCTGTAAACGTAAATACAGATGGTGTAAATGTAAATGCCGGTGGTCTGAATGTTAATGTTCAAGACGATCAAACGGCTCCTGGCAATAGCGGCTTTGCGTCAACAAATGGATCTTGGTCAGGTCTGACTTCTGTCACAGGAGGTGCTGATGAATGTATATCAGTAAATGTAAAATTTGTAGCAAATAACGGTAGAATAAGTGGTACTACAAGTGATGGGGGTACTCTTGTCGGTACTGTGGATGTAAACGGAAACATGACTGGTACATCTGGAGTTGTAAATTTCACTGGAAATATATCTGGTAACACAGGCTCAGGAACATGGTCAACAAACTCAAACTCACCTGTAGACTGTTCAGGAACTTTCAGAATTACAAGAGGATCTTCATCACCAGTTAACACAGGTGCTGGTTCAGGTTCTGTAAATGTAAACGCTGGTGGCGTGAACGTTAATACAGGTAGTTCAGGTGTTAATGTAAATGCTGGTGGAGTAAATGTTAATACTGGATCAACTCAAACAAACTCAACAGTTTCTGGATCTTGGTCTGGTTCTACTAGGGTAACATCTGGATCATGTATACCTGTAACTTTGAGACTAAGTATTTCAAATGGAAGAGTTTCTGGTACAGCGAGTGACGGTGGTTCATTTGTAGGAACTGTGGCTTCTAACGGAAGATTTACAGGTACTTCAGGTGCTGTAAATTTCACTGGAAATATATCTGGTAATTCAGGATCTGGTAACTGGTCAACAAATGACTTCTCACCTATAGACTGTGCCGGTACATTCACAATATCTAAAGGAACTTCATCATCAGTTAATACAGGCTCTGGTTCTGTAAATGTAAATACTGGTGGAGTAAATGTTAATACTTCTAGTAATGGCGCTGGTGGAAGCATTAATACTGGAGTAAACAACATCAATGAGGGTGCGAATGATATCAATGATGCCAGAAGCATAATCGAGTCTGTATTCTAGATTCTGGCCAAATGAAACAGACAGTATGAGATAGGCTGACATACTAAACATCATTTCAAAAACCACTTATTCAATTCGAATAGGTGGTTTTTTGTTTACTCAATGAAAATGATATAATACCCTCATGTCAAAAAACACCAAATCAGATACATCTGCAGGTTCGTCTAGTACAAACCCGACTCGTGGCTCAGGGAAGCAAGAGGCTTCGGCCCATCACATATCTTTGTATAGAAAATACCGCCCAAAAACATTTTCAGATGTTATCGGACAAGACCATATAGTGGATGTTTTGAAGAAGTCTATCAGCGAAAACACAGTTGCGCATGCATACCTGTTCTCAGGTTCTAGAGGTACGGGCAAGACTTCAGTTGCTAGGATTTTTGCAAATGAGCTTGGAGTATCTGCTAATGATATCTATGAGATAGACGCGGCATCCAACAACGGCGTGGATGAGATACGACAACTTCGAGAAGCTGTGCAAACAGTACCACTTGAGTCTAAGTACAAAGTTTACATACTAGACGAGGTACACATGTTGTCTAAGTCTGCATTCAATGCATTTCTCAAAACTCTAGAAGAACCACCTAAGCATGTGATTTTTATACTAGCAACTACTGAGACTGAAAAGATTCCAGAAACCATAGCGTCACGCTGTGAAGTTTACACATTTAAAAAGCCAAGCGTAGAGATACTGCAAAAAGTAGTACTAAGTGTTTCAAAAAAAGAGAGCTTCGATATAGACAATGCTGGTGCCAACTTGGTAGCACTACTTGGTGATGGATCTTTCCGCGATACTTTGAGTATCTTGCAAAAAGTAGTTTCTCTCGGCGCTACAAGTCTCGAAGAGATAGAGCAGGTAACAGGTGCTCCAAAAGCATCTCTCGTCCACGACTTTGCTATGGGACTTGTATGTACTGACAAGGTTCTTTCGTACAAAGCTCTAGTGCAAGCGGACGGTGCCAATATCGATATGAAGGTTTTCACTGATTTGGTTTTGATAAGGGTTAGATATGTACTCGCACTACTTGTGGCAAAGTCTGAAGCTGACTTTTTCGGCCAAGCTATATCCGCCGAGGAAAAACAAAAGATAGCAGATGTTCTAAGTGGTGCCGTGAAAGTCACTGGTATTACAGAGGTTACTCCAGCAAAAGTCGCTTCAATTCTTCGCTCTATACTTTCTATTTACAATACGATAGGTAAGACACATGTTGGTAGTTTGCCTTTGGAGGTGGTGATTGGCAGTTAGCAGGGAGTAGGTGGCAGATAACAGTTGCCCGGCAAATTAAGGATTGAGAATTAAGGGCAAAGTGACGGTCGGTAATTAACGCTGTGCTATACAGTGAGCTTTTTACGTACTATTGACTATTACATAATATAGTAGTATAATATAAAAATATAGTTCCTTACAATGACTTGAGTTTGGAATGGATGATGACAGCTTAATTTATAGCCACAAGCTAGGGTTGTTATCCTTCACACCAAACTCAAGAAAATAAAAAAGAAAATGAAAAACGTTAAATCGTTAGTCGGGGTAATCATTTGCATGGTTGCTGTCATGTTTGTGTCACCTGCGCTCACTGCTCAGGATCCAATCCTGAAAATCGAAGATGGATCTATCTCTGCTCCACCGCCTCATTCTGGCATGGAAAAGTGGGGTGACTACCTTACGACTGTAGAGGCTGGTATTGTCTCGAGGATTCCATCATCGATTAACCTACCTGAAGCCTTTGATCGAAATGTCTGGGGCGGCTGGTTTGTCAGTCATGCAACAGCCATGATATCTGAGCCTGCTGCTTATGCAGATTGGGCGCATGATGATTGGCTAAGGGTCATAACCGCCTATGGCGTCTTCGGTGCAGGGAACTTCTACGACCCTCTGGTTGCAGACTCAAGGGGAGCATTCTATGATCTGGCAAAAGACGTAGGTGGCAATGACCCACTGGAAAAATATGAAAATCAGGCAGCGTTTCTTGACCAGTTCAAAGCACAAAGCCCATTTTTCATTTTTGACGGTATCAAGGATGTTCATCTCTTGAAGGAATATGATAACCAAGACGCACTCCTGACTCAGGCTGAAAACAGCCTTGGATTGCTATTTCGTTTCATGCCTCCGACACATAGGGATGGGTATGTCCAGCTTGGCAAACACGTTTTGTCTGAAGTCTCTCAAGAAGGTTGGTATGAGCGTGAATACGCCTATCACCAATCAACCCTCAAGGAGGGGAATGAGGAACTTTTTACCAGGTATCGCTGTGATGGCAAAGCTGATCCTTTCAGGAAAGGCGTTGCGTTCGTCTACCGGCGAGTGAGCGACAAAACAGTGACAGTTGAGCGAGCGATCCAGTTGCTCCAACGGGTTGTCGCATTTGTCGAGCGAGAAAATGCTTCAGGTCGTTCAGGTAATGTCCATGACCCAAAACTTAATCCTGAAGAAGAAAGTCCTGAAGAAAAAAGGGAAAAATTCTTCAACAGGATGAAGCAACTCGTCAGCGACATCGCTGAAAAGCCAAAAGGGAGTTGATACGGGTTTCATCCAAATCAGCAAAGCCAGTACTTTCTGGCAACCACTTTGAAATAGTGTCAAAAAATTTCACCCCCAAAGCTTAGGCTAGGGGGTTTTCATTTGCCTTGTAAGTACAAATTATTGCAGTTTTTGAATAAATGGCATTTTTAAGGCCGCCAAAATCATTTGGAAAAAAGCATTTTTTAGGTTATAGTACTACTCACGATATATAGATAAAGGTATAAAAACCTTGTCCGATATCGCCATTGCGAGATCGTCTAATGGTAGGACTGCGGTTTTTGGTACCGCCTATCTAGGTTCGAGTCCTAGTCTCGCAGCTGAATTTTAAGCGTAAAATTCACGTCAAAATCAGCAGATTTTGACGAGGAAGTTTTACCTACACCACACGTCAATGAAGAGCTTGTTGTATTTCACTTTGGCAGTGATAATATATTCTATATATGAATAATTTAATAAGTATAAACAAGAAGGTCATCGGTTTTTCTTTATTGACCTGGATAGTCCCTTTCGCGCTTTGTATGTTTATGGTAGATCCTGTTACCAAAGAGTATCTACCAAATTTCGCAATTTTTAAAGTAGTAATGTTTTTAGCCCTGGCGATAGTTACCAGTATTTTGTATACGTCACTTAAAAAAGGTCAATTACTAACTATCGCTATACCAAATACATTTTTACTAGCTAATATAATTCTTGATATATCTGTATTAGTTATAGCTCTCCAAATTACTGTTACAGTATGGTCTACAAGAGTGTTACCAATTTACCTAATTGTGTTTTATGGTGGTTTTCTTCTAAAGAAAAGATATGACTAAAAACTACATCTGCAACAGCTCAAAATATGCATACGGCAAAGGTTATATAACCTTACCTTTACCTCTATTAGACATACCCGAAACAATCACAGTTGAGGGTCAAACTCTGTATAGAAAGAGCTCATTCCATGTGAGTCTGGTTTGTGTTAAGGATTTGGTGTCTGCAAATGCTGTGAATGGTAACGATGAAGTGATTGAGCAAAGTATTTTGGATTGTTTTTGTTCAGCGATAAAATCCATCGATATTTCTTTCTTGAATTTTTCTGGTGAGCCCCGACTGGCTAAAGACGGAGAGAGGGTAACTGTTGTGGCACTTTGTGATGTTTCTGGTATGCAGGAGTTGGTCAAATACTTTACACATAACCTCAACATTCAACTTCCAGAACAACCTACTCATGTCACATTGTATACATTGCAACCAGATGCTGGTATAGGTTTAAACAGTCCAGAGGATATGAGGAGCAAATCTACACAAATAGAAGTTCCAGAATCAGTCCGAGTTTCTTTGGGGCTGGAGTAGGATTCATCCACGCCCGATGAACCCGGGCGTAATTCAAAATACTAAAACATTTTCGTGGGTGATCAGCAACTCTACCTCCTCCACTTAGCAATAATCCCTCTAACCGTTTTCAAAAATACTGAGCTCTCAGTTTCTTCAACCACCAGGTCCTTAGGCTCTACTTTCTTCACGACAGAAGGGGAGTCCGTTTTCTTTTTCAAAGGACGCGCGAAAGCATGAACCCCAAACTGTTTTTTATATTGAGCATTCTCTTTTTTGAGTAATGATATTTCTTGGCGAAGTTCTTTTATTTTATTTTTCAACAATACATCAGGTTGAGAATTTATTTTCTCATTAACATTTTGCATTTGAGTATCAAAAACTTTTTCTAAACTCTTTGTAGATAAATTATTTTTTTCAATCTTATGATTCCAATCAGTAAGTGTTCCTAAATCTTTTATATTAAAAACTTTTGCAAACTCTGATTGATTTTTTATTTTAACAATTTTTTTTAGTATAGGATCACTGAATCCATGCGACAAAAGTTGCTCATTGGTCATGCCTCTGAAATATGCAGGCGTAGATTTCCAAAGTACATACATTTCAAATTCTTTTTCTTTGTAAACTTTCTTTTTGGCATTGTTTGGCATTTGATAATTATATTACACAAAAATTCTTAAAACAATCCACAGAAATCATTAAAAAATGCCTTTATGTAAGAACATAATCATTGCTTCTTTGGTATAATTAACGTAGACATGAAACAAAAAAGTCTGCATTTCATAAACACATTTCTTCTTTCTCTAGTCATTATGACTTCAGTTTTTTTTGTTTATCCATTTAAAACATTTGCGGAAGATGAAGTTGCGCCAACAACAACTGAATCTGTTTCTGCACCAGTTGAATCAATTGCACCAACAGAAACAGTTGTTGAAGTTACAACTCAAGAAACAACAAACACTTCTAATAACACAACTTATACGTCAACTGAAACTACTACAACAAATTCTGAAAATAATAATGTTCAAGTTACAAACACAGGTTCAGGTAGTGAATCAAATTCATCGACCGGCACAACGACTGATGACCAGTCAATAATTACAAACGAAAACTCTACTTCAACGTCTCCTACATCGGGCACATCAACTTCTACGCCGGATACATCAACTAGTACTACAGACAACTCAACGACAACTATTGCGATTGAAACAAATCCAACATCGACATCAAGTAGCACTGAATCAACTTCAACTTCAACTACTGCAGACACGACATCAACATCTACGGACTCAGCATCAAATTTAAGCAATGATGAAACATCAACTGCTTCATCAACTCAATCTATAACTACTACTCAAACAACAACTACTACTGATACAAATACTTCAACTTCAACAGAAATATTTTCAACTTCTACAAATGCTCTATCTCCAAATATTTCAGAAGCACTTGATGATGGTAAAAAAATTGTAACTATATCTTCACCTGAAGGATATGATCCTGCTACGATGATAAACATTCCTGTAAAGATTTCTATTCCAGAAATGTTCAAGGTTGGTCAAGAAGATCAGATACAAATAAAATGGCAGAACAATGAAAATCTAAATATGCAATTTGTTGCAACTGATGAAGATGGTGATGGTTACCTTGATCACGTTAGTTGGATAGTTCCACACCTTTCAACTCAAATATTCGAAATTATATTTGTATCTAGCGCACTAAGACTTGATGCTGATAAAAATATTATTGATGACGTTTACAGTTTTATAAAAGATAGAGATCAAAATTATGTAAGTGTATCTAATGGACAATTTGTAAGAGTGACATTCGAACATCTCTTGGATAACACAAGAGATATTACACTTTTTGCTCGACCTACAAATCCTGGTGAATCAGTAACTGTAGAAGCTTATACTCTAGATGGAACACTTGTTGGAACTTTCGCTACTATAAATGCAGATGGAAGATATAGTCTAGTTTTAAATAATCTTGCAAACCCTTCAGCTGTATTTGACTTGAAGATAATGGGTAACCTAGACATAGACTATATTATTGACCCAAACGCTTTCTGGGTAGGTGGAACAGGAAACTGGTCAGATCCAACTAAGTGGTCATCAACATCAAACGGTGCTGGAGGAAGCTTCGGCGGTATACCTGATGCAACTACAGCAGTATTTATAGATGCGAGTTCAGGAAACGCATCATCAATCATTACTATAAATACAAATGCTACTGTAGGATCTATCACAGTAAACGGATACACAGGAACAATAGTTCAATCAGCAAATCTAACAATCACAAATGCATCAGGACAATCAGGTAACTATGTGCAAAACTCAGCTGCAACATTCACAGCAACTAATCCTGGTACAAATACATTCTCAGCTACTGGAAACTTTGCTATCAATGCAGGAACATTCAGAAGATACACAGGTTTAGGAATCAGCTCTGACCCATTTGTAGTTTTCGATGTATACGGACTACAAGGTATGTCTACGAATCTTGGTAGTTCATATAAATTGAATAATGATATCTCTGCATCAGTTACAAGTGGGTGGAATTCAGCTTCTGGTTTTAGACCAATAGGAAACTTAGCAACTCCTTTCACGGGAATATTTGATGGAAATAATTTTGCAATCAACGATTTGTTTATTGCTACAACTTCAGCCAACTACGTTGGTCTTTTTGGTTACTCTACAAACCTTATAAAAGATGTATATCTAAACTCAGCGTCTATATCTGCTACAAGTACAAATGGTGCAGTAGGAAGTAATGGTGCAAATGGTACAAACGGAGCTGCAACTTCAAACGGTGCAAACGGAGGAGCGGGTACAGCAGGAGCTACACTATTTTTGGGAGGTATAGTTGGATACAACACTGGAATATTATCTAATGTAAGTGTAAGTGGAAGTGTTAATGGTACTGGTGGATCTGGTGGTGTAGGAGGAACTGGTGGAAACGGTGGAAATATCACAACTGGTGCAAACACCGGTGGCTTAGGAGGATCTGCTGTAAGTAACGCTGCGGCGGTCGGAGGTTTAGCATATGTCGGAGGTATAGTTGGATATTCGCAACAAGGAAGTGTGACATCAGCTTCAAGTTCTGCGACAGTTATAGGTATTGGAGGTGCTGGAGGAGCAAGTGGTAATGCCGGTAATGGAGGAAATGGATCAACCGCAGGTGTTGGAACTGGTATAGGTGGAGCTGGAGGTTCAGCCGCAGTTGCTGGAGCTGGTAACATAGCGTACGTAGGTGGTGTAGTAGGGTGGTTACATACAGGTACTTTATCTTCTTCAAATGCGACAGGTGAAGTCACTGCAATAGGCGGAGCGGGAGGTAATGCTGGTACATCAGGTGCAGGAGGAAATGCAGGTACAGGCGCAGGTGGTGCAAACATAGGAGGTGTAGGTGGTGCAGGAGCATCAGGGGGTGCGGCGGCGGCTGCCTTTGCGGGAGGTTTGGCAGGGAACAACTCAGGTACAATTCAAGAAGGTAGTTTTGCAACAGGTAGAATAATAGCGATTGGAGGTACACCAGGTAATGGATCTGCTGGAAGCACTGGAGGTGCTTCAGCTGCTGGATCTACTGTAGCAGCCGCATCCGGTCTTACTGCAGTCGGAGGAGCTGGCGGTGCAGGTGCGGCGGCATATGCAGGCGGACTAGTAGCACTAAATAACATATCCGGAGTAATAACTGGTACATCTACATTGATTTATGCAGCTGGAGAAGTTACAGCTACAGGTTCTTCAGGTAGAAACGGAACTGCTGGTGGTGCTGGAGGAAGTGCAGCTTTGACTACTTCTGGTACGGGAGGTGTGGGTGGATCGGGTGGTGCTGGAGGCGCAGGTGGTGCAGGGTATGCTGGAGGATTGGTTGCATTAAATCAAGGTGTCATATCTGCAGTATCTTCATCTGTCGGAACTACCACTGTTATGGGTGGAGCAGGAGGAAACGGAGGTACTGGTGGAGTGGGTGGTGCAAGAGGTTCTGCTGGTACTTCAGGTGTGGGAGGTGCATCTGGTAACGGAGGTTCAGCCGCAGTGCTTCCGTCATATGCCGGAGGTGTGGTTGGAAGCAATACAGGTATAGTAGAATGGGCATCTTCTACTAATGTTGTTATTGGTACAGCTGGAGCTGGAGGTGCTGGAGGAACTGGAGCTGCAGGTCAAACAGGTCTAGCTGGTATTGCTGGAGGAAATGGCGGTGCCGCGGGTGTACTATTTATAGGTGGTGTTGCCGGGAACAGTACATTTTCAATAAATAACACTAATCACACATTGGGTGCTGTTATAGGAACAGCTGGAGCCGGCGGTGCCGCTGGTGTAGGAGGTGCAGGAGGTGCATGGGCTGGTGGTACTCAAGGTGCTTCTGGTGCCGCTGTAGTAGGAGGTATTGTGTATGCCGGTGGAGTTGTTGGACACAATAACGGTACTACAGTTTTTAATTCTTACTCAACTGGACCTGTTACAGGAACAGCTGGAGTGGGAGGAGCCGGTGTACAAGGTGGTAATGGATACACATTTACAACAGGTGTAGCTGGAGTAGCAGGAGGTGTTGGTCTAACTGGGGGTATAGCATACGTAGGAGGTGTTGTTGGTTTTTTAAATAACGGTGAAATTCAAAATTCATATTCGACAGGAGTCATAACTTCATTCGGTGGAGCTGGGGGTGCAGGAGGAAACGGAGGTAATGGTGGGGCAGGTACTTCAAACACTGGCGGAGCTGGAGGTGCAGGAGGAAACGGTGGTACAGGAGGTATTGCATATTCAGGCGGTGTCACGGGTATTATTTTGATAGGTACTGTATCTGGTAGTTATAATACTGGGGATATCATTGCAACGGGTGGAAACGGAGGTGTCGCAGGAAATGGAGGTAATGGTGGTATTGGCGGAACAAACTTCGCTGGAGGTGTTGGAGCTGGTGCTGGAGTGGGAGGTGCGGCAGGAAACTCAGCTGCTGGAGGTGTTGCAGGGCAAAGTGCAGGAATTATCCAATCAAACTCATATTCAGCCGGCAATGTCACAGCACTTAGTGGCACAGCGCAGGCTGGAGGTGTCGGTGGAAATGGAGGTGCTTCTACAGGAACCTTTGTAGGCGCAGCAGCTGTGGGTGGATCGGGTGGTGCTGGAGGAGCAGGTGGCTCTCCTTTTGCCGGAGGAATAGTAGGTAACAATACAAACTCTATAGTGGATTCTTATGCTAGTGGAAATATAGTTGCTACTGCATCTGCTGGAGGCAATGGCGGATCTGCAGGATTAGCTGGCAGTAATGCATCAGGTGGAGCTTCAAGTACAGGAGCGGCAGGTGCAAACGGTGGTGCGGGTGGCGCAGGTGCAATAGCACATGCTGGAGGTATAGCTGGTTTGAATGCAGCTTCTATAACAAATGTTTATGTCGCGTCAGGTTTTGCTACTTCTACAGGAGGAAACGGCGGTGCCGGTGCTGATGGTGGAAACGCTGGGGTTGGAGGTACGGGCGCTTTGGGTGCTGTTGGTGGAAACGGTGGTGCTGGCGCCAACGGTGCTATCGGATACGCAGGAGGACTTGTTGGTTTTAACTCTGCTGGAAATGTTAACAGTTCGTATTCAACAATGTCTGTGGTAGCAATTGGTGGTTCATCAGGAAATTCAGGAAATGGAGGAAATGGAGGCGCGGGAGCGGTCGGTGGAGCAGGAGGAGGAACAGCTGGTACTGGCGTAGGTGTAGGTGCTCCTGGCTATGCTGGCGGACTTATTGGTATGAACAGCGGATCAGTCAACGGTTCGTATTCGACGGGTGATGCAACCTCAATAGGTGGTGTCGGTGGTGCTAACGGTCGTGGTGGAAATGGAGGTAGTAGAGCAACTTCTGCCGGTGCTTCAGGAGGTGCCAGTGGTACAGTTGTTACAAACATTGGAGGTATAAGTTATGCTGGCGGGCTTATTGGATTTAATACAACAAACGGAAGTATAGCGGCATCGTATGCTACTGGTAACGCAAATGCTACAGGTGGTGCTGGTGCCAATGGGCCTAGTGGTGCTAATGGAGGAAGTACAGGCGGTTCCTTTACAGGAGGTTCAGGTGTTGCTGGTCAATCTGGAACAACAGGAGGTGTGGCTTCTGCTGGAGGTTTGGTTGGTTTGAATACTGGTACTGTATCTTCTAATTCTTATGCTGCAGGGAGCGCTTTTGCAATAGGAGGAACTGGAGGTGCCGGAGGAAATGGTGGTAATGCTGGTGCGTCAGGGCCAAACTTTGCAGGTGTTACTGGAGTTGCTGGAGGAAACGGTGGTAACGGTGGAGCTTCATATGCTGGAGGAATATTTGGTATTAATACATCAGTGGGTGTAACAATCACTATTGCTAATGCCACAGGAACATTTTCTTCTATAGGAGGTATGGCTGGATCAGCTGGAAATGGTGGTAATGGAGGTAATGGTAGTACTACACCTGCTACTATTGGAGGAGTTGGAGGAGCAGGAGGAACTGGGGGGACCGGAGGACTGTCTGCAACCGGGGGTATAGCAGGTTTTAGTAGCGAGGGAACAATCAGAGACATCATATATACAATCACATCTATTACTGCAACCGGAGGTACAGCGGGTGCTGGCGGTATTGGTGGAAATGCAGGTGCATCTGGAAATGTTTCTGGCGGATCTGCTGCAACTGGTGGTTCTGGAGGAACTGGTGGTGTAGGAGGCGCAATCAACCTAGGAGGAATTGTTGGTGACAATGCGGGTTTTATTGAGAATGTTATTGTAATTGGTAGTTTAAATGCTACAGGGACAGTTGGTGCAGCGGGTAATATTGGAGGCTTGGGTGGAAACGGTTCTCTAGGTGTCAGTGGTCATACTGGAGGTACGGGTGGAGCAGGAGGAAACGGAGGTAACGGTGGTTTGATATACATAGGTGGCATAGCTGGTACAAGCAATGGAAATATATCAAATTCAACTACAACAGGAGGTTCTATTATGGTTACAGGTGCAAGTGGTGCAAATGGAGGAGCAGGGTCTGCTGGAGGTGTGGGTGGTTCCGGAAGTGGAAGAAATGGGGTTGGTGGTGCTGGTGGAACAGGTGGTTCGATAGGTCTTGCTTTTGCTGGTGGAATAATCGGCCATTCGTCACTTGCTTCGACTTTGCTAGACAAAGTTTCTTCGACACAAAACATAACTGTCATTTCTGGAAATGCTGGAAATGGTGGTAACAGTGTAGATGGGGTAAATGGTGCTGCTGGTAGTGCAGGAGGTATAGGTGGTAACGGTGGAGCAGCTGCTTCAGCGGTTTCGGCTGGAGGAATTGTTGGATATATCGCAGGTTCAGGTTTTACAATCAATACTTCTTATGCAACAGGTAATGTTGTTGTTGTGGGGGGTAATGGTGGTAATGGTCAAGTTGGAGGTGTAGGTGCTAATGCTATTAGTGCTGTTGCTGGAGGTGCAGGAGGAAACGGAGGAGCAGGTGGAGCAGGTGGATTTGCATATGGTGGAGGACTTGTAGGTTTTATAAATACAATTGCTTTGATTAGTGATTCTTATGCAACAGGTGAAGTTTCTGTGACTTCAGGAAATGGAGGAAATGCTGGAAACGGCGGAGCCGGTGGAACAGGAGGAGCTTCTCAAGTTGGAGGGGTAGGAGGTGTTGGTGGCGCTGGTGGATTAGGAGGTTCATTGTTCAGCGGAGGATTGGTTGGACAAATAGCTTCAGGAAATATTTCAAATTCGTATTCAACAGGGGCTGTAGAAGGAATTTCTGGTAATGGTGGAAATAGTGGAAATGGTGGTAATGGAGGAAATGGTGGTTCAGGTTCAGTAGGTACTATAGGTACCGCGGGTACTGCTGGTGCTGCTGGAGGTATAAATTATACCGGCGGACTTGTTGGGTTTAATACATCACATATACTGCTTTCATATCATGTTTCTGGTACAGTAACTGCAATAAGTGGAAATGGTGGTAATGGTGGAGCGGGAGGAAACGGTGGAGCATCTGGAAACGTAACTGGAGGTTCTGCAGTGGCGGGTGGAGCAGGTGCTGCTGGAGGTATAGGTGGCGCATTGTCTGCAGGAGGGTTAGTAGGATTGAGTGGTGCTACAGCCTTGTCATCATCTATAACTGATTCATATGCAACGACTGATGTTGTTGCAACATCAGGAAATGGAGGTAGTGGTGGTGTGGGAGGAAATGGAGGAAATGGATCAGCTGGAACAAACCACACAGGAGGAGTAGGTGGAGCGGGAGGTGCAGGTGGTTCAGGCGCAAACGTCTTTGCGGGATCGCTACAAATAGGAGGATTAGTTGGTCAAAATACTTTAGGTACTATATCTGGTAGTTATTCAAGAACTGGCACGATTACTGCTATTGGCGGTAATGGAGGTATAGCGGCTCTCGGTGGTATAGGTGGCGTCGGAACTGGTACAGCTGTTCATGGAGTAGGAGGTGCTGGGGCTACTGGAGGTTCAGGAAGTACTATTTACGCGGGTGGACTTGTAGGTTTTACGACAGGTGTCGTACAAAATACATCATACTCACAAACAACACTTATTGTAACAAGTGGATCTGGTGCTAATGGATCAAATGGAATAAGTGCTACAGCAAACAGCGGTGCAGCTGGAAGTGTTCCTGGAGGAGGAGGATCAGCGGGTCTAATATTTGTAGGCGGTCTTGCTGGATACACTACATCAAATGTCATATCTTCTTATGCTAGTTACGATAGTGTTTCTGGAAAAGGAAATATTACTTTCACAAGTGGAACACCTGGAAATGGTGGTAATGCAGGTAACGGAGGATCTGGACTAGCTGCTGGTGGAGCAGGAGGTGCAGGCGCTGTAGCAACCCTAGGGTCAGGTGGTGCATCGTCACTAGTCTTTGTTGGAGGATTATCTGGTTTTGCTTCTGGTGTAATAACGTCATCTTATGCAATAAATATAAATATTTCTGGAAGTATAGGAGCTGGAGGTAATGGTGGCTCTGGAGGAAATGGAGGAAATGGTATTGGATCTTTCAATGGTGGTGTCGGTTCAGTAGGAGGAATTGGAGGCGCTGGCGGTACTGTATTATCTGGAGGTCTAGTTGGTGAGTATTTTCCAACCGCAGCTACTGCTGGTTCAATACAAGGCGGATCTTATTCAAATATAAACATAAATGTAGTTGCAGGTAATGGTGGTAACGGTGGAGCGGGAGGAAACGGTGGAGCATCTGGCTCAGGTCAATCAACTGGAACTTCAGCTGTGGCTGGTGTGGGTGGAGCAGGTGGCGCGGGCGCAACTGCCTTTGCAGGAGGATTGGTTGGTCGTATAAACGGTACAACTCAGATAATTCAAATCGCAGACTCTTATGCAACCGGTAGTACAACTGCCACAGCAGGAAACGGTGGTAACGGCGGAGCTGGAGGAAACGGTGGTAATGGATCTACTGGAAGTGGTACTCATGCTGGAGCTACAGGAGGACTTGGTGGAGTAGCGGGAGTAGGTGGTGAATCTAACGCTGGTGGACTGCTAGGTCGTGGTGATATAACAACAGGTGCTTTAGACACGATATCTGTATATTCAACAGGTGCTGTAAATGCTATAGGTGGTAATGCTGGCACTGCAGGTACTGGAGGAAATGGAGGTGCTTCTGCTACAGGTGCTGCGGGTAGTGCTGGTGGTGGAGGTGTAATTGCGGCAGTTGGAGGTGCTGCGTATGCTGGTGGTCTTATAGGAATACACAGAATAACCACAACTCCTGGACAAGGTGATATCTTGAATTCATATGCTACAGGTAATGTAACTGCTATTGGTGGTATTGGTTCAAATGGAAATATTGGTGGAAACGCTGGTACTGGTGGAACTATAGGTGGATCAGGTGGTGTAGGAGGTCCGTCAGGTATAGGTGGAGAGGCTTATGCAGGTGGTCTAGTAGGTCTTGCAAGTGTTACAACTGGTTTTATAAATTATACAAATAACTTTACCACCATAGTAAGCGTTAATGCTATTGGAGGTGCATCTGGAAATGGTGGAATTGCTGGGGCGTCTACAGCTGGTGGAACTGGAGCGGGTGGTGCTAGTGCCGCATCTGGTTCAAGTGCCTCAGGAGGAGCTGCGTATGCCGGAGGTTTGATTGCTCAGGTTGTTGCCACTGCAAGTAACAACTTGCAGATATCAAATAACTATTCAATCGGTAATGTTAGCGCAACAGGAGGAGCGTCAGGTAATGGTGCTAACGGTGTAGTCGGCGGAGCAGGAGGAACAAATAGTATTGGTGGAGCAGGAGGAGCTGGTGGAGCTGACGGTACTGGAGGTGCTGCCTATGCTGGTGGTCTTATAGGAACAAATGGAACGGCAGGAGGTGTTGGTGGTGGTATAATCCAAGATAATTCATTTGCATCAGGTACTACAACGGCTACAGGTGGTAGTGTTGGGATAGCAGGAACTGGTGGCACTGGCGGTGCAAGTAATATTGGTACAGCTACAACTGGAGCTACGGGCGGAAACGGCGGTGCTGCTGGTGCCGGAGGTGCTGCGTATGCTGGAGGTTTGATAGCAAACAATGGAGCAACAGGAGTTGTTTTGAATTCTTTTGCAACAGGTACAGTAATAGCTGTAGGAGTAAATGGTGGTAATGGAGGTACAGGTGGTAATGGAGGTGATGCATCTCTAAGTACAGGTGCTGGCGGACTTGCTGGTATCGGAGGTACTGCTGGAGCAGGTGGAGCAAGTTTTGCAGGTGGACTTGTTGCAAACAATGTCAGCGTGTTAAACACAATTACAACAAGTTACTTTGTTGGATCTCTGGTGTCAGGTATTAGCGGAAACGGAGGTGTGGGAGGAACAGGAGGAAACGGAGGTCTTGGTGGATCAGCTGCAACTGGTGGTGATGGACGTCAAGGAGGTACAGCCGGAGTCGGTGGAGTTTTATACGTAGGTGGATTTGTAGGCTTCAATAACGGAACAATACAGACTTTTTCATATGCAAGAACTAATGTAACTGGAGTTGCTGGTTCTGGTGGTGCGGGAGGTGCAGGAGGAAATGGTGTCAATGGATCAAATGGAACTTCAGGTAATGGAGGAAATGGCGGTGCAGGTGGTGTAGGTATCATAGGAGGTGCAGGAGGTGCTGGTTATGTAGGTGGTTTTGTCGGGTGGCACAACACCTCAAGAACAATTAGTGATGCTTTTGCAATAGGCAGTGTCACAGTTCTTGGAGGAAACGGTGGTAATGGAGGAGTTGGTGGAAATGGTGGTAATGGAGGAAATGGTGCATTGTCTGGTACGGGCGGAACTGGAGGTGTTGCTGGTGCAAGTGGTGCTGGAGCAAATACAGATGTTGTATACGGAGGTGGGTTTGCAGGATACAGTGCAGGTATAATAAACACAGTTTACTCAATTGGATCAGTTTCTGTTACAGGTGGTGCTGGTGGTAATACAGGTAATGGAGGAAATGCTGGAAACGGTGGAAATGGTGGACCAACGGGTGCAGGTGGTGCCGGTGGCGCTCAAGGTGCAACTGCCGCTGCTGGTAATGGAGGTATTCCAGCCGCAGGTGGACTAATAGGTCGTATTTTTACAGGAGGGTCTCTATTAAACTCATGGACATCTGGAGCGGTCTCAGTTTCTGGAGGTAATGGTGGAAACGGAGGTGTTAGAGGTAATTCAGGAACAGGAGGTGCTGGCGGTACTGGAGCAGGAGGAGTTGGTGGTGCTAGTATCTCAGGTGGTGCTGGAGGAGGAGGTGCACCCGCATTTGCTGGAGGACTTGTTGGTGAACTAATTAATGCATCAATCATTAACAGCTATGCTTCAACTAGCGTATATCTACTAGGAAGTAATGGAGGAAACGGTGGTAATGGAGGAAATGGTGGCGCAGGAGGAACAGGAGGATCTTCAGGTAACGGTGGTGCCGGTTCAAGTGGACTTGTTGGTGGTACAGGTATCGTCGCAGGAAATGTATTTGGAGGAAGTTTTGTTGGAGACGTTCTTGGTTCAACAATTACAAATGCATATGCACTAGGCAGTGTCACTGTTATTGCAGGTAATCCTGGTGTTGGTGGAAATGGAGGAAATGGTGGAAATGGAGGTGTGGCTGGCGGAGCTAGTGCGGGTTCAAATGGAAACGGAGGATCAGGTGGAGCTGGAGGTGCAGGTGCATCAGCTTTTGCTGGCGGTCTATTGGGAAGAAATGGTACAACTGTTGTTACAAATACATATGCAACAGGTATTCCTGTTGCAACTAGAAGTCTGGGTGCTTCTGGAGGTACAGGCGGGGTAGCTGGAGTTGGAGCAGGTGCTGCTGGTTCGCCAGGTGCTAATGGGGCCACTGGAGCATCTTCTGCTCTAGAACAAGCTGGAGGTATTGTAGGAAGTACAGGCGGAACATTCTCTTCAGGTTATTTTGATGCTACAACATCAGGTGCAACTTTCGCTGCTGGGAACTCAACAAACCCTAGTGGAACAGCCAGTAGGACTACAACACAAATGGAGCAACAAGCCACATTTACTGGTTGGGATTTCACTACGCTTCCTGTTTGGAAAATAGTAGAAAATTCAACGTATCCGTATTTTGGATATCAAACATCACCTGAAGCGCCTACAAATGTAGTTGCAGTAGGTGGAAACGCTCAGGCAACTATAACTTTCACTCCACCTGGAGATGTTGGAGGTTCACCAGTTCTGTACTACACCGTCACATCAAATGCCGGTCACACTGCAGTCGGTGGTTCATCACCAATCACAGTACTAGGTCTAACTAACGGTACTACTTACACATTTACAGTAACTGCAACTAATGCATTCGGTACAAGTACAATATCTGCTACAAGTAATTCTGTAACTCCTGCAACTGTTCCAGATGCTCCTACTAACGTAGTTGCAGTTCGTGGAAACACTGAAGCTACAATCACA
>JAIXXV010000015.1 GCA_027490575.1 bacterium
GACTAAATATTTTTTTACGAAAGTTGGCAGATTTTTGTAAAAGTCAAAACTATGAATAATGACAAAATTGAGACAATGGATGGTGGTGAAAATCTGAACAGAGATGGGCTGGGTTTGTCCCTTACAATAGACGGAGAGAAAGGTATCAATCTGTTCAAAAAGACAGAAAAGATTGTTAAAGGACTTCATCTTGCTACCCAGCATATATCGGACAGTTCATCGCTTAGGAAGTACATAAGGGAGAACAGTATAGGTCTTATAGAATGTGTCTCTGAGTTTACATTGCAGTCAGTAGATATATCAGAAGTTATTGAACAAAAACTTTCTCTTTCAAAATCAGCTAGCCCTATAAAGTATCTTACTTATAAGAGGTCAGAACTAAACAGGAGGATACAAGTAACAATGTCCTATGTAGAGCTTGCTGTTAGTACAGGATATATGTCTTATAAAAATGCATCCATTTTGTCCGATAACATAGTGTCTTACAAAAATGAAATGAATGTCTTTTTGGACTCTATTGAGGGCTACCTTTCAAATCTTGCACTTCAATTAGCTGGAAACTTTTCAACTACTGATGACTATCAAAAGGACATAGAAACTAGATATCCACAGGGACAAGTTTCAGGAGTTCAAAACCCTATCGAATTAGAATTGTCTGATAGCTTTTTTGAGACAAGTGAATTTCAGGTACCACTAATATTTGGTCCAGGAGATTTGTCTGGTGACAAAGCAAAAACCCCTGACTCTAGAGTTGTTGCCGATGATAGATTAAAAGACAAAGTAGGTCCTACTTTTACTAAGTCACATTCTAATTCTCAAAGGACATCTTTAGAGACAGATAGACCTACGACTCAAATGTCTCCATCTGCACATACATATCAGCCTTCCCAGACCTCTCAACAGTCAGGCAGACCGGTACAAGAGCAACCAAAAAAGACAATAGTACAAAAGTTCAGTGGTTCTAGGGATGACTTACACACTTTCTTAAATTCTATGGGCAATCATCCTGCTATTGCTTCAAATACCACGGTAAATGCTCATAACCACTCTGTGAAGAATAATCCTACACCTATAAAGAACGATAGACAGGTTGCAATTATTAATACCATAAAGGAAAAGGGTGAGCTTTCTATAAAAGACCTTACAGATGTCATACAAGGTTGTAGCGAAAAGACAATACAGAGAGAGCTTATATCCCTAGTTACGGACGGGATACTATATAAGACAGGGGAGAGGCGTTGGAGTAGGTACTCTTTGGCTGTTTAGTCCGACAAAGTCTACTTAGACCAGCTTACCCTGTATTCATTGACTATATGGCCTATTTTCTGTAATATATTGAGTTATATCCATTTATGGGTAATTTCAGGGGTTTTTGTAATATTTCCTGAGTTACATCGTCATGGTATATGCTGGGGTTAATGTGTTTTTGATGTATAGGCTATGGTCAGACTTAGCATACTTCAAGAGCCTACCCTCAACCGAACTTTGACAACTAACTTATGACGGTTATCAACTTATCAACCTTGGTTGATCTAATCTTGTGAATCCATAGTAGTACTTCTGCATTCAGTGTCGGGAATTCTTAATTCTTAATTATTGTCGGGAGTGTTGCTACGGGTTCGCCAGGTTAGATTGACCCGAAAGATAGTATGTTCTCGCACATTATAAATTGTTTACCAATTAATGCGGGCTCTTGTACTAACTTTTAATTAATTAATCAAACATACAAAAAATGAAAAAATTCTTTTCATTCGCACTTGTTCTTGCTCTTGCATTTTCATTTGTAGCACCTGCTGCAACTGATGCACAAGCAATGACATACACGCGAAACCTTACTGTAGGTGCAAGAGGAGCTGACGTTACGTCACTTCAAATGTTTCTACAATCTAAAGGATTCTTCCCAGCTTCTCAAGCTGCGACTGGATTCTTCGGACCACTTACTAGAACTGCACTAGCTGCATACCAAACTTCAAAGAACATTGCTCCTGCAGCAGGATTCTTCGGACCTATCACTAGAGCAGCTGTAAACGCTGAAGGAACAACTCCTACAACGCCTACAACTCCTGGTACATCTACTCCAACAACTCCTGGTCTTACAGGTGTTGAAGGAACTCTAGATACTAGACTTGCAACTACACCTTCTGACAACTCAAACGTTAGAACTCAAACTGATGTTCCTGTTTACGGAGTTGAGTTCAGAGCTAGAATCGCTCCAGTAGCAGTTCAAACTCTAGACCTTAAGGTTGTTGTTTCAAACAACGGATCTGAAAACCCTGGAACTTTGATCAACACTATCAAAGTTTGGGATGGATCAACTGTACTTGCTACAGTTCCTGTTAGTCTTTCAACATTCATCAGAGATTCAAACCAAAACTATTACGTTAGAATTTCTGGTCTAAACTTTGTTATCCCACAAGATACAACTAAAGTTTTGACAGTTTCATTCAGTACAAACTCTATTGACACTGACAGAACTGTAACTGTTTCAGGTTACAATACTGCATCTGTAAGAGCTGTATCTGGTAACGGAATCTCTTCTTTCTACGATATCTCTACTTTCAGTAGACAACATACGTTCAAGAAGCCTGGTTCTTCTACACTAACACTATCTGCTGCTGGAAACACTCTTAGAGCTCAAAACACTAGAGTTAACGGTACAGATGAAGTTATGGTAACTGTAGCTACTTTCAACTTGAAGTCACAAACAGGAGAATCAAAACTTCTAACTGTTAACGCTTCAACTACAGCTTCAGGAACTATGCCAACTAGACTTGGACTATACAACGGTTCAACTCTTGTAAAGGAAGCAACTATCTCTGGTGGTTCAGCTATCTTCAATAACCTAGATACTGCTGCTGGAAATAAGATTCCTGGAAATGATACACCTGTTACTTTCACAGTTAAGGCAACTTACCCTGGAACTACAGCTAACGGATCATTCTCAAGTACAACTATCCAATCAGTTGTTTACGAAACTCCAAACGGAGCTTCAGCAACAGCTACTGGTTCAGCTGTAACTAACGCTAACCAATACGTATATACACAAGCTGCTAACTACACAATAGCTGGTACGCCTGTTATATCTGTTGTATCTGACCAATCAGGTAAGACTACATCTGCATCTGTAACATTCAACCTAAAAGTACAAGCTCTAGGTGGAAACGTTACTCTTCCAGTTGGATCAAACTTTGACATAAGATTTGCTACAAACACTGTTGCAACTTATGCTGCTCAAAGTGTTAGTGCTACTGTTGTTCCTAACAACAACATTGGAGATGGATCAACTGCTGATGTTACTGTAACAGCTTCAATTGCATCTACAACTCTTCCTATCGCAGGTCTGTACACTGCATTCTTGAATTCAATTTCATGGACTGCTGGTACAAACTCTGTAACTCAAGCTTACGGTCTAGACGACTTCAAGACTCCTTCAGCTCTTAACTTCGTTAAGTAGTAAAGGATTCCTGATTTCTCTAAACACAAAGTTTAGTTAGGGATTAGAAACAAAAACCACCCCACAAGGGTGGTTTTTGTGTTGGGCAGTGATATAATTACTTCATGAAATATTCAATATCATTTTTGGCTTTATTAGTAGCTTTTTCGGCATTACCATTTACATCTTTTGCCCAGTCTTCAGCTAGCAATGTCACACCGAGACCAGCCGGAACATCTAGTACTATTATTGGAGATCAAAACCCTGTACTAGGAGATGGAAAATCACCGCTTGAAAAAAGAATTGAGAGCATTAAACCTTTTATGACTTCTCCTCAAAATGGTCAATCATATAAGTCTTTGGACACAATGATAATATCTTGGACACCCCAGTCAGATAAAAAAATACGATTCAATGTCAGAATTGAACCAGCTACCTCAAGTACTAAATATAAAGCAAGAAATATTGCAACAAATGTTTCTGGTTCTGGAACAAAATGGAAGATTCCTAGAAATGTACCAGCGGGAGATTATAAAATATCAGTTGTCTACAATACTAAACTAGGAGGTAAAAATGTACCCATTGCCCTTGGAAAGGCTACAGTGGGGATAAACAAGACTGAGGTACCTGTTGTTGTTGCGACTTCAACTCCTAACACAGGTCGTATCGTTCTAAATAGCTCTGTGGCCAGTTCATCTATACAATCAATATCAAATGCTCAAGGGGAAACGGAAAGTTTGATGGCCGGATTTATATTTCCTATAAATATAATAGATGGAAATATGTCACAAAACGATCTTAATGATTTTGCTGCTACAAATTTTACTGTTAGATTTTTTCCTACTGCAAGCTCAAGCGACAGGTTAGCTTTTGAAGCGAGTAGTGTATCATGGACCGCTTTTAGCGTCGGTGCCTTAAATCAAGGTACAAGTCATACACTCCAAGTTTCAGCTGCTGTTCCAGGAAGTCACCCTTTACTTAGAGATGGATTATACTATGCTACTTTAACAATAAAAAACGCAAATTCTAGTGGTAGTACTGTGAACTATCAGACAGATTACCCAGTCAGTGTAATTAAGATTACAAATAATCAAGGGGTGATGTCTTCGTTCGTAGCAAATGCTTCAATCGCATTCAATTCAGTGTTTAACTTTATGTTCGGTTGGATGAGGTAGTAAAGTTGTCCCGATACAAACAGCAATCATACAAAGTTCAAAAGGGCCGACAAAAGTCGGTTTTTTTTGATTGGGCCAGACTCTGTGTAAAAGTGTACCAAGGACTTGCATTTATTTTAAAATATGATTTAATTAGGTCACTATGAAGAGTGCAACTGTCATGGTTTGTGCGGTGTGGTCAGTCATCTGGGCGTTTGCAGCAACGGCTGCGAATGCTCAGCTCGTCGGAACCGGGCCCCGGCTCGGTTTGAACCTTCAAAATCAAACAACCCTCCAGCAACCAAGTGGTAGCTGGAACCCATCTCCAGGGTTTACATGGGGCGGCATTCAAAGGCTAGTAGAAGTGCCTACAAACTTCATTGAGAAACCCCTAAGTGGGGAAGGCTTTCTCAAGGCCGACAAGAAGTCGGTCGTCATTAGGTGGCAGGCTCAA
>JAIXXV010000035.1 GCA_027490575.1 bacterium
AAACCCAGCCCATCTCTGTTCAGATTTTCACCACCATCCATTGTCTCAATTTTGTCATTATTCATAGTTTTGACTTTTACAAAAATCTGCCAACTTTCGTAAAAAAATATTTAGTCTTTTAAGGTGAGCCAATTATATATAAGACAAAATTAAAAGCAACTTCTTGACATTCACTTAGCGTGATAAAATGTTTTCATGGTTAAAAGAGACAAGAAAAAAAAGACAAAAGGTTTATCGCGCCCTTCAGAGACAGAGCGGTCATTATCAAGAGATGAGGATAACGGACAAGTATCTAGACTAAAAGAAAGTACCTTGAAAAGTGTTTGGGGTATATCACTGTTTGTACTTGCTGTATTTTTCTTTTTAGCAGCATTTGGTATGGGTGGTATGGTTGGTCAAAAGATACACGGTTGGTTAGTGATTGTTTTAGGATATGGATACTACCTTGTGCCGTCCATACTAGTACTTTTGTCTTTTTCATTTTTTGGAGATCAAGAGAGAAGCTTCCCTCTTTCAAAAGGTATAGGCGCATTACTTTTCGTAATATCAGGACTTGCACTATTTCATATAGTGAGTCCTGATAGCGGAGGTGTTATAGGATCACTTATAGCAAACCCTCTCATATCACTATTCGACTACATAGTAAGTACCATCGGACTTATTGCACTTCTCATCATCTCAGTGCTGGTCATATACGATGCATCACTTCGCAGAGAACATGTTATGTTTTGGAGACTATTCAGGAAGAAGCCTGCAGAAGAAGATGAAACAGCGCTCGGGCTTACAGATGAAGAGTCAGCCAAGTTTGATAGTGCCGAAAAAGCATTGTTAGATAAAGCTAAATCAAAAGGACAAGATATGTCCGATAAAAATGCATCTGCTGCTGGTGATAAAGAAGGTGGTGTCTCTGACGGTTCAAAAGCGCGCAACACTGAGGCAAGTACTAGAGTTTCTAAAGGACAAGATGATAATGCAAATAGTGATCAGGTTATGAACATGGCTAAAGGTGGATATACTCTTGGTACTGTTTTTGTACCTCCTCCACTTACGTTACTAGAAACCGACAAAGGTAAACCTGGAGTTGGTGACATCAAAGCCAATGCAAACATTATCAAGAGAACTCTGCAAAACTTCGGTATAGATGTAGAAATGGATGAAGTGTCTATCGGTCCATCAGTTACTCGTTATGCACTTAAGCCAGCTGAAGGTGTTAAGCTCTCAAAGATACTTGGACTTCAAAACAACCTGGCGCTTGCACTTGCTGCACACCCTATACGTATAGAGGCACCTATACCTGGTAAGTCACTTGTAGGTATTGAGATTCCAAACACCATCAAGTCAAAGGTTGGTCTTGGAAGTCTTTTGGCACAAGAGGAATATCAAAAGTCTGAAAAACCACTTTTGGTTGCACTTGGAAAAGGTATATCTGGAAAATCTTACTTTGGTAACCTTGCTCGTATGCCCCACCTTTTGATTGCGGGTGCTACAGGTTCAGGTAAGTCAGTAACCATACACACTATTATCACTTCCCTACTCTTCCGCAACGGGTCAGACAACCTTCGATTTATCATGATTGACCCAAAGAGAGTTGAACTTACTTTGTATAACAAGATACCTCACCTACTTACACCTGTTATCACAGATGCAAAGAAAGCTATACTCGCACTTAAGTGGGCAGCAAAAGAGATGGATAGACGCTATAATGTCTTGGAAAAATATTCAGTTAGAGATGTGGATTCTTATCACAAAAATATTGTCACTCCGATAGCAGAGAAACAAAAGAAAGGTACCGCCTCAAAAGAAGAGTACGGAGTGGATCCGATGCCATACATAGTAGTAGTAATAGATGAGTTGGCCGATATCATGCAAACATATCCTAGAGAGCTTGAGTCTGGTATCGTTAGACTTGCACAGATGTCCAGAGCTGTTGGTATACACCTTATACTTTCTACTCAAAGACCTTCAGTAAACGTCATCACAGGTTTGATAAAAGCAAACGTGCCGGCGCGTCTAGCACTTCAAGTTGCATCACAGATAGACTCTCGTACTATCTTGGACATGAGAGGTGCTGAGGAACTACTTGGTCATGGAGACATGCTCTTCCTATCAGGAGAAATGTCTGCTCCTCAACGTATACAATGTGCTTTCATCTCTGAAGGAGAAACAAAGAACATTGTAAAATACTTGATAGACAATATGAGTGGACTTCCAAGTGAGATAACGATCACAGGAGAAAGTGTTACTAGTGGAAATCCAGATCCTATATTTAGTTCAACCACATCTACTGGTGGATTTGGTGGGGACGACGATGACGTTGATGATGATCTATATGAGGAAGCAAAGCAAACTGTTATAGAAGCTGGCAAAGCCTCGACTTCATACATACAGAGAAAGCTTCGTGTAGGGTACGCTCGTGCAGCTAGACTTATGGATATACTTGAAGCCAAAGGTGTTATAGGTCCGTCAGACGGAGCAAAGCCAAGGGAAATTATTAACAAGGGTGGCGCAGAAGAGTCTGGATCATCTTCAAATATCAATGCGGTAGCACCAGAGATACTTGAAGAAATGGCCGATCAATTAATAGAAGAAAACGAGGAAGAAATGGAAATGTCCGAGCCAGACAATGAAGACAAAGAGATAGATGAGGAGGAAAGAAACAGTTAACAGCCGGCAGGTAACAGTTAGCAGGTAGCAGTGACAATGGAAGAAGATTTATAAAAACTTTATCTAAAATTCACAACCAATAATATATGATACGAGCGTACGAAGATGGAAAATTGATCATGAAGACACTGGTAATAGGTCTTTTCGTACTCATAGTGGTTGGTTATGGGATATATCAATCACAAAACATACTCAGCGGTCCAAAGATAACGGTAGAATACCCAGTAAACGGTAGTACTGTTACAGAAGATCTTATATCCATAAAAGGGCAAACTAAAAATATCTCATCCATTACACTAAACGATCGTTCTATATATATAGACGAGTCTGGCCTGTTCAAAGAAAAATTGATGCTCTACCCTGGTTATAATATAATCAAGATTAGAGCGGAAGATAAATTTGGTTCTATGGTTGAAGAGTATGTCGAAGTGATTCATTCAAAATCCTAATATTTATAAATTATTAAAAGTCGTTAGAAAATCATTTAAAAATAATACAAAACCCCAATAAAGAAATGCCAAAAAAGAAAGACTTAAAATCAGTAAAGAAAGTTACAAAAACATCATCCCCTGTTGAAGAGATTGATGAGGACATGGAAAACAATGATGATGGCGCGGATAGTGGATCACCAGCATCAGGTGTATCTAGTTCAAAATCAAAGATATCTTCAAGAGAATCATCTATAAAAGAGACGACTGCAAGCCAGACAGCTGCAATAAAAGATACCTTGGCACAGATAAAGACTAAGTTTGGAGAAGATGCCATCATGAAGCTTGGTGACAAGCCTAAAGTAGACATCAACGTCATTCCTACCGGATCTATCGG
>JAIXXV010000012.1 GCA_027490575.1 bacterium
AGTGTGTAAAAATAAAAACCAAGTAAACCACCTATAAGTAGACTCGCTATAATTAAAACCAATAAGATTGCATTCTTCTTAGACATTACTTACATGATTATATCAGATTTTGTTTTTTGAGAATACTTTTTGATCTCATAAATAACATTTTTACACCACTGTGTTTATCTAAGTGTTGACCAATATGCAGAACCACCCCTCCATCCACCAGGTTGTCTACAAGATATACAACCATCATTTCTAAGTTGTCTTGCGAGTATCTCAATACCTACATCTAAGTTTTTATATGGATCTTGTAAATCAGCTTGAGTATAACCCCTTCTTTTAACTTCAGGATCATCTGTCGAGAGTTGTAGTAAGCCAACCGAGTATTTATTCATAGACGTTTCCCAGTATAAAGTATCAGGTTTAAAACTAGATTCTAGTTTTACCATACCAGCTATAATCGAATTCCATCCAGCTGCTGTTACTTCTCCGTTTGGAAAAAACCTGCTTGCATCTGATGGATTTATATCTAGCAATCCATGTCTTGCTATCAACTCATTAACATAATTGGTTGTTTCGGGGTTTGTAAAGCTAGATAATCTAAACTTTTCTGTACCAGGTATTAAGTCCCCTGTATAATTACCATTCTCATCCCAAGTTGTAGAAGGTCCGTTGTTTTCACCGTTATTTCCTCCGTTGTTACCCCCACCCCCATCCAAATCAATACCACCATTACCATTGATACCAGGAAGAGGAGCGAGTGCATTTATCTGTACATCATTACGTAAAAGCGCAGGATTAAGCTGATTAAGAATCAAAACAGATGTAAGTGCCAAAAGTAGACCAAGTAATGCTTGCTGAATGATTGCTTTACCCTCACCTTTACCAGTAATCGCATCAGTAGATGTATACAAGAAACCACCATACATCACCATTATCAATGCTAAACCTGTAGCTATTGCAATACCAGCTCTAAACAATGCATCAAAATATGCAGATATACCACCCTCTGTACTAATGTTAACTGTGGGGCCAAACAATGTACCTAGTGGTGCCAGCAAAGTGTAGGTGCCGTTCCATGAGCCGATTTGCTCTTGGGCTATAGCAAAATAAAAAGGTGTAACACTGCTTATTAAAAAAAGTAAAAATAATAGTTTTTTAAATTTCACAAATATATTTTATCACAAATTAAAAACAAATATTTAGATTTACCTTACCGGTGTCCCTGCCCTATATATATAAGTACTCAAACCTTTCCCAGTATAATAATTGTACCAAGAAGTAGGTGTTTGATTATCTCTTACCTCTTGAGCGGAAGTACTATTAGAAACTATTCTACCGTTAGATGTGTATATTCCTACGTGTCCTATATTATCACCTTGGGTTGGAGATATGATGATGTCACCAGGTCTAAGATCCGAGGCTTGATTTCCTGCATAGAAAAAAGTATCACTGTTTCTTAGGTCTCTATACATATCAGCTGTCAGTCTCCCAAAACTAGCCTCATTGTCAGGTCTACCAGTAATCGGTTTTCCTAAGGCGTCGTTAACTATATCGTTTACAACATACGCACAGGCTAATTTTCCGTTTCCTGTATTAACAACATTACAAGTATCTTTACCTATCATGTTTCTTGCAACTGTATCAAGTCTTTGTGCCTCTGTTCCGTTTATAACCCCTCCTGTGAAAACAGGTGCATCAGTTCCGTTGTTTACTGGGTTTAGACCACCATTCCCACCCCCACCCAAATCAATACCACCATCACCGTTGATACCAGGAAGAGGAGCGAGTGCATTTATCTGTACATCATTACGTAAAAGCGCAGGATTAAGCTGATTAAGAATCAAAACAGATGTAAGTGCTAAAAGTAAACCAAGTAATGCTTGTAAAATGATTGATTTACCCTCAGCTTTACCAGTAATTGCATCAGTAGATGTATACAAGAAACCGCCGTACATCACCATTATCAATGCTAAACCAGTAGCTATTGCAATACCAGCTCTAAACAATGCATCAAAATATGCAGATATACCACCCTCTGTACTAATGTTAACTGTAGGACCAAACAATGTACCTAGTGGAGCTAGGAGTGTGTAGGTGCCATTCCATGAGCCGATTTGCTGGGGCGCTTGTCTTTGTAAAGGAACGGTGTTTGCTAAGGAAATATCAGCTGGTAAAAGCAAAGACATGAAAGAAAGCGACAAAACCATAAAAGTAAAAATTGCCACAAAGAGTCCTTTAAGTTTTAATCTTAATATTTTCATTATTTCTAAATGATAAATGAGTGCCACTTTGTGAACCTATGAACCAAATGATTCCCCAGATCCATCTGTAGCAGGGTTTTGTTCTGAGTTTGTGCTTGTCTGAGGTATTTCATTTCCTTCTGTTACCGGGCTTTCTGTTCCAAAGCCTTCAGATCCACCTGATCCAAATGGTGTTGTGTTGGAAGTTTTATCGTATATAACATTTACCAAAGCAGAAGCTTTTTGGAGTATGTGAGTAGGGTTTCCGACCACAACAGCCACTGAAGAAACACCTGACTCTTCATCTGTTCTTCTGAAAACAGTAGATGACTGCTTGTTCTGTATATTTAAAGGTGAATCATTTAGAAACCATCTAAAAGTTGTATTCATAGATCTGTCTGGTGTACTAAAGTGAAAAGGATAAGCAACAAGTCTAAACTCTTTGCTTCCCAAAGTAACATCACCTTCTATGTTTTTGTTGAAAAGTATACCCAGTGTCGGGTGATCTTCGTAGAACAATACTTGTGGGTTTACTCTGTTCAAAACAAGACTATTTCTACCTTTTACATTTCGGTTTGATACAGCGTATACCTCTGTTTGGATACTATCATCTCTGTTTATGATAGGTCCTTTGTATTTAAATGAGTTTCTACCAAAGCCAGAACTAGGAAATTTCAAGTCATAGTTTACTTTCCAGTTATAGACAATATCAGCAGGGTTTATACGTCTGTTTTGTATAACCATGTTGGGTAATGCTACCAGTGTAACTTCAGATTCTGGCGTGTATAGAGCTTTTCCTTTGTAAAAAGGTGGTGTGTATGTATTTGCTTGCCACAAAAAGTCCACGTCTACTGGATTGAAAGTGAACGACCTTTCTATGGTCATACCCACTGACGGGTCTATTTTTACTTTCACATTTGATAATTCCCCTGCTCTACCTGCTTTAAACGTAAACCTAAACTCACCGAAACCTTTTAGAGACTCTCTTCCGTTGATGGTCCATGTATAAAAGTTTGTATTTGTATCTACTCCAAAAGTTTGAATAGTTATTGTTACATCTTTACCTGGTTGTGGTATTTCAGGAACAATGTCTACAGATAACTGCTCTTCTATACCTGGAACTCCTGATGAGCTAGTGTTAGACATTGATCCTGTTGATTGTGAACCCGTGCCACCTGTTGTGTAAAGGTTGGGTGTAATTTGAGCTGTAGCAGTATTGTAAAAAAACACATTAAGCACAACTAACAACGTGATTACTGATAACAGAAAATTACTAGATTGGTTTTTTGATGAGCTTTTTACTATCAACATAAAAACATTATATCAAAGTATCTAGATTAAAACATTATTTTGCACCCGGAACCATACCGCCAACAATCTCCTTTGCTTCAACACTACCGTAGTTTAATAATACATTTAATATAAATCCTGGGAACATGTTCAGTACAGGTACAAGTTCTATGAGAGATGCGCCACCAAACTTAGCAACAGCTTTTGCGCTTTTGAACTCTATACCGCGTCTTTTATACATAAACCAAAGTGTTAGTGTGCCTGTAGGTGTAATGAATATTGTTGAAATAACACCACCTATCGCTGGTATAAGGTTTATAAGACCAGACAAAAGGTCAAAGAATCCAGCAACTCCTAACATGAAAACAAAATCAATTTTTGATGTTTTTTTACCATTTGTTCTAACCGATGACACTCTGCTATTTTTCGCCATTTTCTTTTGTCGCAAAAATTGATTCATGTTCATTTTTAGGCCTTCCAACCTTGCCTTGTGGTACTCCTGAATATCCACCTTTCTGTTTTCTAAGGTGTTTTGATCTCCTCCTGTTGTTGCTGAGCTCTCTGTATTTTCGTTTTCGTCCATATTTTTAAAGGTTTTTGGGGATTATATCTAGCCCGCATATGTTTAACAAACTATTTTCCTTGCACTATATTGGTCTGGTTGTCAGGATCATTCATCATCATATTGTTGCTATCCACCACACCCTTTGAGGCCAGCTCTACTCTAGCCCTCTTCATGTTTAGGATTTCAGAAGGAGTTGAAGTGATGATTTGGTCTTCAGTATATGAGGCTATGATCTTTATGGCTACGTGTTTTAGACCTGCAAAGAATATACCCTCTCCCACGTCAGACTCAAGCAGTAGATATTTTTCTTCATCAGTTAGGTTAAATGTTTTTTGAACTACATCTATAGATGATGGTGATTGCTTTAGGAGTACTTGTATCGAAGAGTTGGTGATGATAGGTAGTCCATAAGGCGATTTCAAGAAGTCTTCTACATCTTGTGTGATAGTGGCTAGTCCTAGATAGTATTTACGGCCTCTTTTGGCAAGACCTAGCAAAAAAGAAGCAGTATCTTCTGATTTCATCATCCACCATGCCTCATCTATAACCAAAAGCCTTTTCTTTAGCTCTTTTCTGATCTGGTTCCATATGAAGTGCATTACAATGTACATTGCCACGGGTTTCAACTCATCTTCCATGTCTCTAAGTGAGAACACTACAAGTTTTTTGTTGATATCAACATTTGATGGTCTGTTGATAAAACCTGACCAAGTACCTTTCGTATACTTTGTAAGTCTTTGCACAAGCGACTCTCCCCCTTCCATACCAGCAAGCACTAGCTCAAAGTCAGACATCAAAGGCGGCTCAACTTTTGAAAAATCAGAATCAGCTGTAATGTCTTTAAGTGCATATGTTTCTGTGATTGCTCTATCGATAATAGAGTCTTCTTCTGGAGTCAGACCCCCGAGCATTATACGAAAAAGCCCTACTAGGTTTACGATGTTTGATCGTAGTACATCGGCACTAGACTCGTCTTCTCTGGGTGTTGGAAGGTCAAATGGGTTTATATGGTGCTCAGATGTTAGTGATATGTTGAAAAAACGCCCACCTGTAGCCTCCGCTAAGTACTCATACTCTCGCTCTGGGTCCATGATTATAACGTCCGTATCGAACATCATTGATCTCAAAACCTCCAGCTTTGTGGCATAAGACTTACCAGAACCAGACTTTGCAAAGGTTATAGAGTTATAGTTTTCAAGTGAGAATCTATCAAAAAGTATAAGACTTGAGTTGTGTCTGTTGATACCATAAAGAATACCTTTGTCTGATGTAAGGTCGAATGATATGAATGGGAAAATACTAGAAAGTGGTGATGAGTTCAACTTTGAATAGATCTTTAGTTGGTCATCAGCAATAGGTAGAACACTCTTGTAACCTTGCTCTTGCTGGAATAATGCTGGTTTTAGATAAACAAGACTAGCTTCAAGTATAGATTTTACTTCAGACTCTATCCTGTCTAGTTCTGACTCATTGTCTCCATATATAGATATATATAATCCTACATCGAAAATCCTCTCCTGCGCTTGTTGTAGGCTATCTCTGAGAGATTCTAGGTCTTGGTAGGCGGTGTCCAGTATAGGGTCTCTCACAAGCCCCTTCTCCTCTCTAAGGTGTATCTGACTTTGTACCTCCGCCACTTTCTTTTGGAATGTTCTAAGTATAGACGCTGTATCTATAGGATGAATGCTTATGGAAATATCAAAAATTTTATCTAGGTTGATGATCGGGGCAAACCAGCTTTCAGACAAAAATCTAGGATATGATATTACAAAAAAAGTTCTTACCAGCTTGTCTCCCAAGTTCAACGCTCTCGGACTTACTTTTAGTGCAGAAGGTGCAATGATATCTTGAAGTTCTAGAACTCCAGACTGGTAAATCTCCTGTGGTAGAACAGATGCTATAGGGCTAGTATCATTTTTTTTACTTGAGAATATGTTAAAAAGTCCCATAATTTATGTAAAGTATAACACAGTTGTAAAGTGTTTATAACAACTATATATCAGAACTAGGAAACGTGTATTGGTTTTTCAACATCACCAGGGTTGAATATCTTGTAGAAAAGTTCTATAAGCTCTTCGGTCCCTAGCTCAGCTATACGTATACCGCAACGTACTAGACCTTGCTCAACCACCTCTATCCTTTGCTGTAGCTGACTTCTGTTTTCCTCAAATGTAGATTTTTCATCACTTATATTTGTTTTATTACCAAAAAAGGCTTTTTTAACATTGGTTGTATTGGCCAGCGATGGAGAATAAGGTATCACTACAAAAAAGCTTTTGGTCATGATGTTTGTAGACTCCGTAAAGCTCTTTATGAAATCTATATATTCTCTCGTTTGCATTTTCATCAAATCGCCAGTTTGATCCTTTAGCCTTTCCTCTAAAAGCGCTATATATGGCCTTATATCAAGCCTTCTGGACTGTGTATATATTTGAACACTGAAGTTTATAGAGTTCAAAAAGTTTTGAAATTGGAAAAGTATTGATTGTTGTTCATCCACTGACTTCAGGGCAAAGTTTAGAGATGAGGCGAGTAGTATCGCTCTCATACTATTGTCTTTCAAAACCAATATACCATCACGTATTTCTTTTATAGGTACAAATGCTTGTGTAGGTTTTGAATTCGGTTTAGAGTCCATTGATATTATTATAACCTAAAAAGTGTAAAACTCATCTATTGTGTGCAAAAAATTAAACACACAAGTGCACCTTGATACTTAAAAGTGGTTTCTCGGCATTGCACCATCCCTACTCTGCAACTTACCTGTGTCTTTTGAGTAAATAGTTTCGTTGATGTCTAAACTCCAAGTTAGGTCTTTTAGCTTACTTTCAGATAGCTTGGGCACTGATATGGATGTTTTTGTCATCTCAATGATATCTTTATCCTTAGCTGATATTTTCTTGTCTTCTTTTCTCCATATATAAAGTTTGTGTGAAAGTGCAAAGTTGAACGCTGCCTCAAGTGTGTCTATAAAAGGTCTATTGTTAGGTCTATAAAATGCTAGCATACCAGAAACTGCTACTACAGGTAGTATTATCAACACTGAAACATATATTGGAAAAAATCTATACGCGATAAAACTAAGTCCTGCTCCACCGATCATGAAAACAAATTGTTTAAATGTGAATGGTCCAAATATTTTATCTTCTACTTCTATGAATTGAGGAACTTGGTATTTCATAACTTACTTGATTATACACCTATACAATCAAATCTTCCATGTCTTCTGTTTGCACTTTCTTCATTAGCTCCTGTATAGGTCTAAGTATCATTGAATTGGCATCAAATGCAATTTCTCTTGCTTTTTCTTCATCAAACCTAAGATCGGTCATTATCTTCTCAATCAAAGATTGTGGCCTTATCTCTCCAAAAATAACCATCGCTATGGCTTGCTCTAATGCATATGACTGGTCAATATGTAAGTGGTGCTTTTTGTGTATCTCTTTCATGTACTTGTCATAGTCAAAGAGTTTTATGGCTTCTCTGGCAACTTCTGGTAACAATTCAAATTTTTCTGTCATTAGTTCTAGTGAATTTGGCATATAATCATTTTACACCAAAAAATCCCAAACATGTAATGCTAGGGATTTTAAGCTTCTTTCTGCTAACTACTAACTACTAAATGCTATCTGCCACCTGTTATCTGATACCCGCTAACTGTCTATAGGTTCTCTATAAGGATCAAATGATATATTGGTCTTTGGTATGGGTACCACTGTCTCAGATACTGGACTACTCACTACACCATCCAGTTTTTGTGATAGTTTATCCGCAACCATCTTTGAAGGGTCACTGATCTGTTGTACTGATGTTTGTGGGCCGATGTCAGCTAATGGTTTAAATGATGTCAGGCTTGATCCTACATCGTGATGTATTGAACCGGGTATGAACACTTGTCCGCGCTCTTGCACCTGACCAGTCACCTCTTCATTTTGAAGCTCTAGGTCTAAAGTCGGGTTTTTATAAGAGTCAAAGTCGCTGTACTCTGGCGCCACCGGTGCTGTGGGCATTGTAGGTGCTTTAGAAACAGAAGGTGTTGGGTTCTCTATCTCACTAAGTATGTCGTGATGTGAAAGTGATTCATTGTCAGTGAAAATGTTTTCATCATTAAGTGCGCTAGCAGGACTTTGGGTTGGTGTTTGCAAAGTTGATGACAGTGGCGCAGGGCTTTTAACAGGTATAGAAACTTGCGATGGTTTTTTAAATGATATACCGTCTATACTTTGTCTTATACCACCCATATCATCATCTGAATCTTTAAGAAACTTTTTTATAGGTTGAAATACTGTTCCGTATACTTCTGTACTAACAGACAATGCTCTACTTGGTGGCAAACCAACATTGTCTTGCAGTAGTTGTCTGAAACGTGTGATAGGCGTGTAACCAAGTATTACATAGCCAATCTCGTCAGCCAGCAGATCAGACTGCTCTTCTTTTAGATTGTTTTTACTAGCTATTTCTATGATGGCAGACCCAATATCTTCTGAGTCAATAACATTTCTAACAACGCTTGGTAGGTCGTCATATTTTTCTTCTATAAGTTGTTGAATAGATGGTCTGTCCATGTTGTGATAAATGTTCTTTGTTGAGAAATGTATGCGTGCTGTTTTACAAAAACATTAACTAAGTAAATTGTAATACAAAACACCGATTGGTGCTAATCGGCGTTTGTGGATTTGGTCTAATTTCTGTTCTGTGTAGTTTTCTTTTTCCATCCTTTACTTCTTATATAAGCCTGAGCTTTGGTTCTTTCTTTCCTCATATCATCTATTGCCCTCACGTAACCTTTTTGATTTCCAGCATCTTTACTCCAGGTTCCATTGGCGTCATCGAACCTGTCGTATTTAACCTCTTCTATTTCTTCTAGTGTCTCAAGTTCAGCTAACTCTGCTTTATCAAGGTCTTTAGTAGAATCTCTACTCTTTATTTGTTTTTGTTTATCATTCAGATATTTGATGCGTTTCATTGGACCCTCTTCAATCTCCTTGATCCTTTCTGTATATTTAGTAACTTCCTCACTAATTGCAGTTTTCATCAGATCATCAGAGGCTTTAGAATTTGACCTCCCCCATCTTGATGAAAGACTCCTTGCGTACTTCGATCTACCAACTTGACCCATTGTATTACCAAATTCAGTTTTACTTTTTGCCTTATCTTCAATGGCTTGTTTTATACCACCTGTCTTCTCATCACCAAGATTTATACCTTGTGAACCAAGTCCTTTTTTAAGTGATGATATGCCTCTCAAGTCCATACTGGCTTTAGATGTTTTACTTAAAGCAGAAAAAACATTTCTCCCAACATATCCTGTTGAGTTTTTACCACCCCATGCTTTCTCACTACTCGCCCACGCGTTCGCAGCTCTCCCGACAGTTTGTCTACTTGCCCATGCCGCCGTACCAAGTACTGCCCCACCTGCAACTTTACTAGCCATCCCTGCTCCGGCTGCCCCAGCTTTGTTGGCTACAAGTATACACCCTATCATCAATGCGTTTAGTACTACAAAAGTAAATGCTGTAACAGCAACACTATCGACACCAGACCCTGTAAACATTCCCAAGAAGTCTACAGTCCTGTTACCCCTACCTATGATCATACTCATTACCACGTACATCAACATCATATACACAGGTGCATACATCAAGTTGCTAGAAAGTGCGCTCCACCACTTACTAGAAATCTCTTTTGTCATTGGAAGTATTCCGCCAATCCATGCGAAAGGTGACATTATCATTAGGAATATTAAAACCAAAGTTCTAACCAACATCATAATTGCTCCGGCCAGGAACACAACCGCTGTGACCATTATAAATACAGAACCAAAAACGCCGGCTGTAAGGATGTTTAACCAGTCTAAATCATTTTGTGCACTTGCTTCTATGTCCACTGCATTTCCTTGAGTACCAGCTGACCATATTTGGTCTAGACCCATTGCATGTGCAAAGGCAGCTGATATACCAGAGTCGGCATCATTGAGGTATTGTTGGTTACCACCTGCAACAAGAGAGTCGGTTGAGTTTTGAACTATCTTGGTGTAGAACTGCAATGCGAGTATGTTTGATGCATCAACCATAGCCTTTGTGAAAAACAAACTAAAGTTTATAAGTATTGCTGCAACTATCACTTGCGAAAGAAGTTTTTTTGATCCAAATGCTTCTTTTCCAACAATCATATTTATGGCTATAAATAGTATTATAAATACAAAGAATACCAATGATATGTCTCTAAATGCTCCCCATCCCACATCTATGATATTGAATTGCTCTATAAATTTAGGCATGTTCAATGTGTAATCTAGTATGAAGTTGAATGCTATACCTGAAAAGTAAAGGAAATATCCTGACGTTGATAGCATTATGTATGACATACACGTCGTTACTTGGGATGCATAAGTCCCCTTTTCAAAAAAACCAAAATTACAAAAGTCTTTTGAAGGTACACCCGGACCTGTTCCAGATGCTAAGGAAGGTGTGACTCCTACAGCCGCTTCTGCTCTTCCCCCTTCGCTTACACCTCTTTCATTGGGTGTGACCTGTTGTTGAGATGCTCTACCGTCAGGGTTTGAACTGTTCGGTATTCGACCGCCAGGGTTGACCTGCAGTTCCCCGGCACCTCTTTGTGGAGGTGTCTCTGCATCCACCCCCTGCGGAACCATCATCAAACAAACAACTAGCAACATCAAAACACTGATTGTTTTTTGAAGAGTTTTGTTTGAAAAGAAGTTCATATAAAACAAAATGAATTTTGCAAATGACGCTTTTTTCTGCACTTATGTGCAGACTGCGTTAATGCAATATATATTTAAAATTATACACTAAAATATCTAAAAGTATCTGTTTAAAATTAAACAATGTGTATAATTTGCTCGATACAACACCTTGCAAGTGAACCTTATGTAATATTTTACTGTTCCTGAGTCTCCTCTAGTACTTTATCAAGTGCAACTCGTATCAAACCGTTCACTACCGCGGTTATCATTTGATCAAACTCTTGTGCAAGCACTAGTCTGTCTTTTGAAAGACCAAGTGACTTGTTCAGTGTTGACTCTATAAGTGTTCCAGGGGTGTGTATTACACAGCTGTTTGTATCCTCGGGGTTAGAACATTTTTTGAAGTTTAACCAACCTCTGTTTAGACCAATCTCAAACCTCGCTGTGTTTTCTTGTAGTTGAACTTGGCCATAGAGAAGGTCGTTGGCCATTATATATGAACCCCAGATATTATTTTCCGGCCTCCTTGCCTCGTTCCATGTCCTCCAATAGTTCGGTAACCCAAAACCACCATTTCTAGGGCTACCAAACCCTACTGTTGCATTAGAAGCATTTTCCCCTATTTCACTCAAACTACATGTCAGTCTACGGGCGTCTAGTCCTCTACCGTATTCATCTGCAAGTCTAAGTGCTATCTCAACTCTAAATGGCTCACAAACATTGACACCTGTTGTGTTGTAGGCAATCTGTTGTATGAAACTAGCAGCTTCCATGTCAGCAAGCTCTTTGAAAAATCTCTCTGGGTTTTCCAGGAAAGCTGGCTTACCCTCAAAGCCATTGTTTGCCCAAGCAATTGTAGCTTCAGAAATATATCTGATAATTTCGTTGACTATACACCATGCTACAGAGTCCCAACTCGGTGCTATCGGAATACCCATAAATGTTACCATCACCTCCTTTGATGTTTGGTATTTTGAGTCTATTCTCGGTGTACCCGTTTGAGTTATGGGAACAGACGGTGATATTGGTTTTATTTTATCTACCACCTCCTCGCCAAAAGCTTCAGCTATCGTTGATAACAATGAAGTAAGTCCATATGCAATAATACCAGCTAATATAGATCCAGCTCCACAAACAAATACGCCTTCAACGATATCCTGTGCTGGAATTTGCTGTTCTTGAGTTGGTTGCGTACCCTGCAAGTATTGTTGACTTTGAGGTGTTAGACCTTCTGTGGCAGTTGGTGTAGTCTCTTGGGCATAGACTACTGAATGTCCAGGAAGTAAAAAAACAGATAGAAATATCGATGTTATTAGTATTGATGATATTGTCTTTTTAAAAATCATTTTCTTAATTGTTTTGACCCGTCGTTATACCCCAAACATACCCAGGTTCATTTGATGAGAAAATTATATCATTTTGTTTGAAATAATTATTGATTGTTTTGAACAATTCAATTTGTTTTGCCATTGAGTCTTGAACTAGTCTCAATGCGAGAAGTGATTTTACTGGATCTTTTGCCTGGTCTTCTATCAAAGGTAGTGATTCAGAGATAATATCAAAAGCATTTACAAGCTGTAGGTGTGGCACTGAAACAGTGTTGGGAACGTTTAAGGTAAGAAGTTTTAGAGATATGTTTTTGTATAAAGTAGCAAGGCTTCTAAGTGATGTATTGTACTTTGTAGGGTCGCTCTGTACGGGCGCTATTCCATCTAGGTATATAGCCCCAAAATCATTACCATACTTTCTGATCTGATCTTTATTGTTTGCTACAAAGACTTTTACATCTGACATTGTGTACTTTTCTTTTGGAAGATCATTTGTTTTTACTTGGTTGACTATACCAGAAACCAAACTCTCGGTGTTTACGTTTTTGTCTTGGTCGTATTTTATGTATGCAGAAAATATATTTTTAGCAAATGAGTCTGAAGTATTGTCTTCTGGGGAAGGCAAAAATGGGTTTTGTATATCGGCAATGGACTCGTATCGCGTTTGTTGGAGTGCAGCTTCTACTCTTGCATCGCTTTGACTTAAGCCGTCTACACTACCAGCCACTACTTGGCCACCTCCTAGTCTAGTTAGCAAAGCTTTTTTCTCTTGGTTTAGTTTGTATGAAAATGAAACCAAAACCACCGTGATACAGATAGATGCAACAACTAGAACTTTCTTATTTGGCAAAGAAGAATTAGACATGATTGATATTAGTATATCAACTCAGAATATTTTTTGCTATGTTTACATACACTTTATAATCAATCTCTTCGGCTCTTAAGTTCATATAATCTTCATCAGATTTGAATCGTTGTGCTGAATCTACGGTAGACTTTTTTATTAGCTCTACCCATTCGGTCGTATCTTTACCAAAAAGACCTTCCAGGTTTCTAACCAGACGCTTTCTTTTATGAGAAAATGCTTGCTTTATTATTTGAAAATAAACCTCTTCAAGTTTGGGGTCTGGTTTTTTTATACCACCTATTTCAAGTATTGCAGAATCTACATTTGGAGCTGGTACAAAAGCCCCTCTTGGAACATTCGCAATCTTTTTAGGTGTTCCGTAAAACTTTATACTCGCCGACATCAGGTTTTCTTTGTGAACACCTTCTTTGTTTTGATTGTCCTTACCTGTCCCCACAACCCTATCAACCACCTCTTTTTGCATCATTAGTATCACTTTCTCTGGTAATACCTTTTGTGAGAAAACCAGCCTTATTATTAGGCCTGTTATATAGTATGGGATATTAGCTATGACCTTATATGGTGCACCAAAACCATGTGAACCAAGGTCTTTTAGGGTGTAAAAATCCTGTATATCCAAGATATCAGCATGGATTATGTCTATATTATTTGAGGTTTTTTTGAACTTTTCTTGAAGTTTTGGTATAAGGCGATCGTCTTTTTCTATAACAATCAGTGTTTTAGGGTTTTTTTCGAGTATTTTTTCAGTTAAAACACCTTCTCCAGGTCCTATTTCAACAATAGTGTCTATGCCACTGACAATACCCCCTGCATCAACAATCTTTTGCAATGCGGATTCGGATTTTAGGAAGTTTTGACCAAGTGACTTTTTTTGAAACATATTATTTCGTCTATTATACAGTCACTATACAACCAAAGCATTAAAAATCAATAAAAATAGACTTTATGCCGCTTATAGGTTGAGGATCGTCCTTTTCAACAAGATCATCGTCTATATCATCTAGGAACTCTGAAGGCGCTGTTACTTGCCTACTACCAAATATAGTACGAACACTGGCATGAGAAAGATAAAGCTTTTTTCTTGCTCTGGTTAAGGCTACGTAGAAAAGTCGTCTCTCTTCTTCCTCCTGCTCTGGAGACATATTCTCTTCTCTCTTCATTTTTGTATGTGGAAATAAGTCTTGCTCCATACCCGTAATGAAAACATTGTCGAACTCAAGCCCTTTTGATGCATGGACGGTCATAAGTTTTACAGAGTCAGCAGGATTTTCACCAGCTTTTTTGTTTCTCTTGTTTTGAGTGTTTCTATCCATGTCGTCTTGATCGCTCGCAAGAGCCGAGTCCTCTAGTAACTTTTCTGTGCCTGTAGGTATAGGCATCTCGTCGTATCTAAGGGCAAGTGATGCAAGCTCCTTTACGTTTTCAAGTCTTTCATCATCACCTTCTTCTCGTAATGATTTCTCAAGACCTGATACAAAGAGTGCATGTTTTACAACTTCAGAAGTTTTTTCTGTATTTATCTTTTTTTCTATACTTTTTAGTATTCCCCTAAAATCATTAAGCTTTATCTTTGCACCTTGTGGTAGGTCAGACTCTTTTCCTTCAAGTATTTTGAGCAGTGTTGTTTTACCTATACCGCGCGCTGGTGTGTTTATAATCCTCTTTATATCAGCTATAGACTCTTGATTCATAGAAGCACGTATATAAGACAATGCATCTTTTACTTCTTTTCTTTCAAAGAACTTTGTACCAAGTAATGTGTACTGTATACCTTTTCTCAAAAATGACTCCTCAAGTGCTCTAGACTGAAAGTTCGCTCGAAAAAGCACAGCAATCTCGCCGCCCTTTACGCCTTTGTCTATAAGCTCTCTGGCAGTGTTTGAAACAAAGTTAGCTTCATCATTCTCATCAAAAGCATTATATATGTTTATCTTTCCACCCTCTTCGTTTTTAGTGAAAAGGTTTTTCTTTTTTCTGTATATATTTTTTTCAATGACTTTGTTTGCTGCACTAAGTATTGTCTGAGTCGATCTATAGTTTTGTTCCAGTAGTATAGTGGTTGCGTCTGGATAGTCCTCTTCAAATCTAAGTATGTTTTTTATATCCGCACCTCTCCAGCCATATACTGATTGGTCTGCATCTCCTACCACCGCAATGTTCTGTTCTTTGCCTACAAGCAGTTGTACTATCCTGTATTGCACTTGGTTGGTATCCTGATATTCGTCGATGTGTATGTATTTCCAAATATTTTGATAATGCTCTCTGACATCCTGATGCTTTGCCAATAGACTTGCTGTTTTAAACAGAAGGTCGTCGAAGTCTAAGGCTCCTTCTTTGTGTAATGCACTATCATATTTTTTCCAAACTTCAGAAACTATACCACCTATATAGTCATCTCCATTTTTAACTTCATACTCATCTTGAGATACAAAGTCCCCCTTCTCTCTCGATATGATTGATAGTATTTTACTCGGCTCAATCTTCTTTGGATCATGACCTAGGTCTACCAATGCTTGTTTTACTGTATTTTTTGAATCTCCTCTGTCATATATAACAAAGTTTCTCTTTATACCTATGCTTTGACCTGACTCTTTTAGGATATGCACTGCCAATGAGTGAAAAGTTGATACAAAAGGCTTACCTTTTTCTCCAATATATGAGCCATGTGAATGAGAAAAAGACTGTGAGTGTAAAGGCAGATTGAAGTTTCTGTCTTTGTTCAGCAGAGTCATCACCCTTTCACGCATCTCTTTAGCAGCTTTATTTGTAAATGTGATTGCCAGGATCTTTTCAGCAGGAATACCTTGGCTTATAAGGTGAAGTATTCTATGCGTAACAGTCTTTGTCTTTCCGGCGCCAGCACCTGCGAGTATGAGCAGCGGCCCTTCTGTTGTTAGTACCGCCTTTTTTTGCTCAGGATTCAGTCCTGTTGTATAGATTTCTAGGTCTTCTGAACCGCCTTGTGCGACGTTACTGCCGATATTGTCTTGTGTATTGTTGTCTTCAAAATCCATAAAGTAAAAAAATATAGCGATAAATTATTATATTTATCACTATATCATAGTTGTATAAAACAGAGTCTAGCCCTGATGGGTTTTTACTAGTCTAAATCATCTTGCTGGATTTTTGATATGAGTTTTTTCCTAACTGCGGTTATTTTTAAATTGTCATCGATCTCTTTTTCACCCAAATCCACAGCCTTCAATGCTTCCAAAGTAGAGTTTAGTTGTTCTAGATACTGAGCATTCATTTCATTTGTGAGTTGCATATAGGCCATCATATCGTCTGTTAGCATCTCACCCTTATCCTTCTTTTCAGTTTTTTGTTTAGTAAATGAATCAATTAAAGCTCGGATTTTTTTCTCATCACGAGATTCTATTGCCTCTCTCAATTCATTTTCATCAATTGTTTTTTTATTTTTCATTTTGGTTTGCTAGTTTTAAGTCACGTATTATCAAATTGATACTTCTTCTTTTCATAGCTAACTCATCTTTCTTTTCTTCTGATGGAACTTTTTCTCTTTGAGCCAGTTCGTCATCTTTTTCTCTTAGTATCTTTGCTACAAAGTCTCTTGCTTCTTTCTTTTCCATAGTACCATAGCTTATATCTCCCCTAAGTGGATTGTTAGTCACCCTCATTATCAAGTCATGGAAGTTTTTATGAGCACTTGCTGTACCCTCTTTCTGTGCACTGATTTTTTCTATTGCGTCTCTGACCTTTTTTGCCAACACATCCTTAAAAGCCGTATCTATTTCCTTTTGAACTTTTTCTATCAAACCTTTGTCAACAAGGTGGTCGTACTCACTGTCTGTAGATTCTAGATGCTTTTTAACCGTCTTGATTTTTCTTTGACCTTTCTCTAGGTACCCTACAGCTGCTCCATCTATACCTGCTTTTTCTGTATTTTCTATGTTTTGATTTATCTGCCCAATGATTTCTTTTGTAAGAGAATATCTAACTAGATGAGTTATTGTAGAATCTGAAACAAGTTTTTTTCTAAGCTGTTGATATCTGACTTTTGCATTTCTTTCAAATGCTTCCATTTCCTCAATCTTTTTAAGCGCATTTTCATATTCTTCCTTTTTGGCTTTGTGCTCAAGTCTGATTTTTTCTGCAGCTCTTTTTATTTTTCCTGTAGTCCCAAACATTCTGCCAAAAAGTCCCAATCCTCTGTCTGCTTCTGTTTTAGACAGGTGGCCATTTTTTAGCAATTCACCAACTTGTCTAACTCTTTGGTGCCACTTATACGGCTCATGCTTAATCTCATCAGCTTGTTCTTTATATACTTTTTGTGCGTATTTTGCCTCATCCCCTGTCCAAGCACTATCCTTTGAGACCCATTCACCTTTTGAAACCTCTATTATGTTTTGAAGTATTTCTGATGGCTTTGAAATGATCCTAACATATTCAACATCGTCTCTACTTGGATCTTTTGACTTACCTTCCTCAAGTAGCCCAAGTTCGACTAGTTCATCTATACAAGCATCAACCTCCTTTAGGCTCATACCCGCCCATAGCGCCAATGCACCCGTGGTTGCTTGAGTTATTCCGTTTGTCCTATCAATATTGTACGCAGATCTCTCTTCATTTTCTGCAAGTCTGTTAATGAGTTTAACTGTTTCTGGTCTTATACTGTGCAAATCAGGAAAAACTGAAGCTACTTTATATATAGGTTTTTCGCTTACCTTTCTCTTTTTCTCAACTGACTTATCAAGCTTATCAGCCATATTAAGCTGGACACCTCGTTCTGCTATTTTTGACCTCAGGCTTTCTTTGATGGTCTCATTATCTTGCAAACCAGGTTGGTCCTTCCATTTACTAAGCTCTTCCATCAGCTCATTCTCAGCCTTTTTTATCTTACCTGGAGCAGTTTTAAAATCTAAGATTGTCTGGAACATTTCCTCTATCCTGTCACTACCTCCGTTTAGAGCGAGACCTTCCAAATACAGCCTGATGTTTTCTACGGCCTCAGCATTCAGTGTTGATTTTTCAGAAGTCTTTTTGTCTTTGTTTGCGGTTTCTTTATTTGTGTTTGCCCTTTCCACTGCGCCGAAGTCTAGTTTTTCAGAAACAAGTTCTCTGTACGCTTCTGTTATTTCTTTTTCAACCACTCTTACTTTTCCATATTTTATGAAAATTTGTTCTATCGAATCTTCATCACCTCCCCTAATCAACTCATTTATATCAAAACCGTTTGCTCGGCCATACTCATTTGCAAAGGTTATAAATGTGTCATCTTCCAATACTTTATCAAAACCAGGATACGGTTCAGGGTTTACTAAGTCCATACCTACTATTAAATCACCTTTAAAAATCTTAGATTTCTTTTTTATCTCTGGAGTTTTGTTATCTGGAACTTGATCTGCTGAAATTAGCTTAGCCCCCTCTTCAATATTTTTTGTTACAAACGCTTCTACTTTATCTGCATCTTTTGGAGCACTTGTAGCGTCGGTGGCATTTTCTGGATTGTCTATGTTGTCTACATGAGCTGTCTGTAAATAAGATTCTTTAGTATCGACCTCAGCCTTTTTAACACCTTTTATTTTCTTTTTAGTCATAGACCTGTCAAGTAAAACCTCAGAATCATTGAGACTATAATCTCTGAAAAAATCACTGTCTACACCCTGCACATTCGCCTCATACATTTTTTCTCTGTCTGTTTTGAAAGCACCCTCTTTTCTTCTATTGTTTGAGTTCGATGCCACCCTTTTGTCTTCAGGCTTTTTGTAAAAACTCCAATCTATAGATGCATAAACATCCTTCAATTCCTCTATCAAGCTTTCTCTAAGTAAGTTTTCATTATCCGCGCCACCTTTATTTGAAAATTGTGTGTCTCCGATTTTTTTGAAAATACGTCGAAACTCCTGCTCGATCTCTGTGGCATTACCTTTGTTACTGACTAAAGACCTCAAAGAATCAATGTCTTTCATTGCTCTAGTGAAGTTGTCTGGTCGATGTTGGATTTCTGAAACAGATTCATTTGAAATAACAACATCTGGTTCTTGTTGTTCAACCTGTTCCGGCACATCAACTGTGCTGTCGACAGTCGAGTCATATCTATCAACAGGAGTCTTTTCTGTAGGTCCAGTATATTTATATAAATTCTTCCTGTCAGTTTTAGACGGGGCATCTCTTGTATCTCTATCGCCTTTTGACCATACATAATTTTTCTTAGATTTCCTTGGTACTTTTTCATCACTGCTGTCAGTGTTTGATCTAGGTATCTGCTTTTCTAGTTCGGCAGTTATATCCTGCTCTAAATTAGCCAATAAGGAATTTTTCAATTCACTGTCAATCTCCGCATCTAATTTACTAAAGGTAGTACGTTCAATCTCGCTTCTAACTCTCTTAACCTCAGTCTTTTTTTGAGAATCACTTTTACCTCCATCTTTTACATATGATCGCAGTCTTTCTAGCATCAAATAAGCTTGCCTGAGTATTCTATTGGTTCGAGCTTCATCCTCAGCTTTCGCATCCGGGCCAGTTTCTTCTACATTAGCGTTTTCGATATTGATCACAGGCTCCTCTTCACCTGGTTTTCTTTTGTTTCTGGATTTACGGCCCGAAGCAGATTTTCCACCCTTTTTGTCCAAGTCATCCCCACTCTCACTGCTTCTACTGGCGCCTCTTTTCTTACCTATCATTTCAACCCCACCTTCAAGTGCTTCTGCAGGTTTACTACCACCCCTCTTTTTTTTATGAGGCTTTAAATCTTTGTGTCCAGATTCAACATGGTCAGGAAAACCACCGCTATCTATATCATCAAACGGTCCTCTCAGTCCACCCGATTCTAGTCCTCTTGGCATATATATTGGAATTATTAAAAAAAGATAAAAATTTACTAAATACTATCAAAATACTACCAATATTTTAAACCCATTATTCAATATTGACAAACATCGGGCGTACTCTTAACATATATGTATACAGTTATTTCAGAACGATATTCACCAAAAAAGCCCTTATTTATAGGCATTTTTTGTTTCCAGTGGTCCGCAAAACCAACTAATTTAAACTATATTTTAAAGACCCCTCAAGATTTACACAGCAGGCCACAGTCAGGTAGCTATGTAAAGACATACAAGAAAAGTAAGAAATTGCTCGGTATGAGTACTTTTGAGGCTTTCAATCCAACAACTTTTAAATCTAAAGTGCTGTTTTTTTCTATTACGACTATATTATTAGGGACTTCAGCTACCGCTGCCCTTGTTCCAAAGGAGTCATCAGCTGACATGTTCTCACTACTTTCATCTGTATTCCAGTCTAGTTCTGTTGGAAAAGAGCCAGAAATAACGATTTCTGAGAAAAACATACAAAGTATGCAACTTCTTGCTCCTACTAGGGTCCCAGTGAAAACCGCCTCAAGTACAGAAGATCTAAAGTTGTTTATGAAAGAATCATCTAGAGTTGTTGACGGTATTGCTCTTAGTAATGAGAATACAGCAACTGTAAATGGCCACACTGATTTATTTGATAAAGATCTTCAATCAGACAAGATAAGTCTATATACGGTCAGAAATAACGATACTATAGAGCAAATAGCGCGTATGTTTGGAGTAAATGTCAGTACTATACTATGGGCCAATGATTTAAAAAGAGGTGTAGCCCTAAAACCTGACCAGGTTTTGGTTATAATGCCGATCTCAAGTATTCAGCACATTGTTTCAAGGGGTGAAACAGTCCAATCTATTTCTAAAAAGTACGGTGCAGATATAGAAGAGGTTATTCAATTCAACAACATTGGTGATGACCAAAAACTTACCGTTGGCACTGTTATCATTATCCCTGATGCCGAAGGCTCACTAACTCTAGCTGAGTCTAAGAAAAAGGAAGAGGAAGACAAGAAGTCATCGAAGGCTCAGTCAAAGACCAAGAAAGGTACACTTTCTTCAAAGATAACTACAACAAGTTCAGCTGGTTACTTCTCTAGACCAGTTGCAGGTGGTGTCAGGACTCAAGGTATACACGGTCACAATGGTATAGATATTGCAGCTCCGCTAAATACGCCTATACTTGCTGCGGCTTCAGGTAGGGTTGTAGTTGCCAAAGATGGTGGTTGGAATGGTGGGTACGGTAGCTATGTTGTTATTCAGCACGACAATGGTATGCAGACCCTTTACGCTCACCTAAACAGAGTTGATGTAAGTGTTGGAAACACTGTATCAAAAGGTCAGACTATAGGAGCGATGGGTACTACTGGAAGATCTACAGGTATACACCTACACTTTGAAGTTAGAGGTGGTAGAAATCCTTTCTAATATATCCCGAGGCCTCAAGTATTGAGACCTCATCTATGTATTTCTTTTCATCTATGTCGGCTATTGTCCTTGCTAGTAGTAAAAGAGATACAGATTTTCTTGGATTAAGTTTCAGTGATAAAGATATTTTTTTATATGCACTTGTATCATTGTTTTCATCTACAGACTCTCTTGCATAGATTAGTTCCCTCATATTTTTTCTATTTATAACCGCATCAGCTGATTTTTTAGTTTTGTTTATCTGACTAAACCTATCCTTCTGAATATCGCGAACCCTTTTGATTGTTTCACTAATATATTTTGAATTATAAATGCTAGCTGAGTCTGTGTGTTGCTCAGTACTGACAAACATATCAAACCTTTCTATGACAGGGCTACACAATTTGTTGGAATAGCTCAGTAATCTTTGCGGTGAACAAATGCACTTCTTATCAAAAGAGCCCTTAAATCCACACGGACAAAAATTGGTAGTTGCGATACAACAAAAATTTATAATGTCACCAAATATACTACCTTCTTCAAGAGGCTGACGTAAGCTCTCCAGAGTTCTCCTATCGAATTCTGCCCATTCATCAAGTACTAATATTGAGTTGTTTAGATTTGACATTAGACCTCTTTTTTCAAAACTTCCAATCATTTTTCCATAGCTTATGGTATGGTGCGGTGAAAATAGAGTTTGATTAGGTAAGTACACTTCTTGGTTGTTAAATTGCCTTAGAAAATGATGCGGATCAGACTTTTTTGAGATCAACTCGCCCAATGATTTTGCCAGCATTGTTTTACCTGTTCCAGGAAATCCACTAATCATCATATGGTGGTTTCCAGAAAGAGCTATCATTAAGGCTCTCTTTACGTGATTTTGTCCGACAACTCTGTCTATTTGCTTGTCACTCCCTGTTTCTTTATCTATATCTGCCCCAAACTCTTTGGTCAAATTAGAGTCGGTGCAAAAATTAGAGTCAGCACGAGATTCATGCCCGGACTGGTCAGTTATAAAGTTTTCCCACGTATTATTTTTTACACGATTTATCGCATCGGTAATATCATTAGCAAATATGATTTTTATATCATCATAAAATGGGTTTCGATCGCCAGAATCTTTGCTGTCATTAATTAGTTTATTTATCTCATCCTCATCTCTACTTGAGCAAATAATTCTCTTAATATTTGAATTTATTAGTTGATAGATGTGTGATTTTATATTTATCACACTTTTTATCTCTCCAGATAGTGATAATTCACCAAGTGCACCAATGTCTTTTTCAAGATTAAATTCACCTATTTTGTTTAGATAGGACAATACTATGGCTAAATCAAAGTGCGAACCCTCTTTCTTTTTATGTGCCGGGCTCAGTAAAACAGTTATCCTCTTTTTTCTTTGATAAACAGATTTAAACCCAGTATTTTTTATTGCAGCCAAGACCCTTAGTTTTGATTCCTCAACTGCCCTGTCACCCAAACCTATGATGTCAAATCTAAATATACCACCACTAACATCGGTTTCAACCTCTACACAAAACAAGTCATTTCTATAATGACTTGAACAATATATTTTAAACATTATCTACAAGTAAATTAATTTTATCTTGTATCTATCAGTATTTACTTAAACAGTATTTGCATTAAATCAAAAATGCGATGGGAATGAGGCATCATCCGCCTAGGCCTGCAACCACTCGTTTATATGAGATTTACAAGTTCTTGCTGAAGGATTTGCTTCAAGTCTATCCTCTTCTATTTCTTCACCACTAACCTCACATATACCATATGTTCCAGAGTCTATTTTGCTAAGAGCGTGTTCAACCTCTGAAAGTTGAGTCTCAAGCACTCTTACAACCTCATCTTTTTCTTGATAGCCTTCGATGTTTAGTGCAACGTCTTCTCTATCTGCTGTATCGACTGGATCAACTGCACTTGCTTCCCATGCATCACCTCCTTTGTTCTGAGCCAAGTCTGATAATTCTGAAACTATCAAATCCTTCTCTTTTATAAGAAGATTTTTGTAATGATTTAGGTCTTTGTTCATATAATGATTATATCATTATCTAACTATCCTGCCAGCTGTAAGTCTGAAAAGCACTTCCCTCAACGTTTTATCACTTGTGGCAATAACAAGTGTTTCTTTGTCTACAAATGTGTACAACATCAATATACTTCCTTCAGAATCAACAAGCGCTCTAGAATCCTTATTTTCAATAACTTTGTCTACAAAAACATTCCTTGTAAAAGAAGCGTCAATCAAGTTTGTACTTGTACTAACTGATGTGGTACCTCCCTCGTTATTTTCACCACTGTCACTCGTGCTATTTGCAGTATTAATTCTTTGTAGGTTCTCAGTGGAAATGAATATACCACCAAGGTCTCTTTCTAGTGTTGATTCCCATTTTAACATCTCTGCAAAAGCTCCATCATAAAAATCAACATTGAATATCGCAAATGATTCATATGGATTCTTGGCATAAATACCAAGCATAAAATTGCTCTTTAGAGATCTAACTAAAGCACTGGTAACTCTAGAGTTGGTCGCATCAAAAAATTCACCCGTTGTTATAGGTCTACTAGATGTGCCAATACCAGTTGTATACAGGATATATTTTAGTGAACCAAGGTCAATTTCTTTTGTTTTCTCTATCTGTGTCAACCTAACTATTTCCTGTGCAGTTCTGTCATCTATGTTTATAAATGTGTTTTCCTCAGCGTATATTATGGATGGGTTAGGATTTGTTGCAGTTGGCGTACCTAGTGGTATTGATGGAGATTTTATAAATACATACAGTGCTGTCGCTACAAGTCCTACAAATAACAATACTACTGCAGATATTATTACTGTGAATTTAATGTTCTTGTTCTCTTGCGCAATCTGATCCATTGAACCCATCTTGTCTTGCCTCTTTTTCTCCGCAAGAGCAATCTTTATCATTGTTACATTATCATTTTTAACCGCACTTGATATGTCAGATTGATAGGTTCTGATATTTTTCTCTGATAACTGGCCGTCTGTTTGTGCATTCAATGCATCTACTATGTGAACCACAGGTTTGTCATTGACCGGCCCCTCGATGACAGGTTTCATCAAGTCTATAGAATCACTATGCGCATGTTCTTTAACCATATCCCTGAGTGATTTGTGGGAATGAGCTTCAGGTGATGAACTGTTGGTATTAGTGTTAACAGAACCTTCAGCAATACCTGTTCTGTCTTGGTCTAGTTTCGGCTGTGCTAATGAGTTTTCCATCTCTCCACTTTGAGCAACTTGATCAGAGTTTGGAAAAGAAAATTTTCTCACTCCAGGGTTACCAGAGTCTGGAGAATAATTTTTTATAGGATTATCATTCATACTTTTAATATTATACTCCAACCAGCTCAAAATCTAAACAACTTATATATTATTTTTTGTTATATATAGATATATAATCCGCCAAATATTTTTTTGCCGAAAGTTATCGGCTAAATATTAAATAATATCTGCTAAATACTATTTACCAAATATTTTAGCCAAGTCACTTGATGTCATGAACCCTCCGTCGTCTTTAGCGTCTATTTCCTTTGTGTTTACTGCTGAGTTGCTCGACGCGTGTTTTTTGCCGGCATTAGGCTTACTTCTCTGTGTTGGTCTGACCCCACTAGTTCTTTGTGAAGGACGAGTTTGCTTAGGTGTAAATCTTGCAGATTTGGTTGGTACAGATGAAACATCGTTTGCACCTGATACTGCTGGCGATACCGCTGACGGTGCTTTTATATCATTTACTTTTGTATGTGGTTTAGACGTATAGCTGTCGCCGTACTGACCCCCTATTGTATATTTCTTAGGATCTAAACACATGTCTATAAAGTCATCCGTAACCTCACGTAGTCTGCCTGATGATGATTTTCCAAATGCAATAACCTCAACCTGGCAACCCTCATTTGTTTGTAGATACTCCACTAGCGGTATAAAGTCACCGTCACCTGAAGCAATAATGACTGTGTCCAGTTTCGGTGCCATTTTGATAGCGTCTACGGCAAGTCCAACATCCCAGTCAGCTTTCTTTGCACCACTATTGAATATCTGTATGTTTTTTGTTTTTGTTTCTATACCAAGTTTTTCTAGTGCTTCGAAAAACCCTTTCTCCTCGCCTGTTTCTGTTGTGATTACATATGCAACCGCTCTGATAAGTGCCCTGTTTGCGACCACCTCCTTCATGATTGCACCAAAATTAACCCTTGCATGATAAAGGTTTTTTGCACTATGGTATAAGTTTTGTGTATCTATGAAAATCCCAACTCTTTGTTCTTTGTGTTTTATAACTGTCATTGTTTTGAATTCTTTTGAATTTATTAAAATTTACTAAAAATCTAATATTAAATATTATGAAAATGCTCTGATATTATATCATTAAATTAAAAAAGTAAGCTGATTGCTTACTTTTTTATCTTTGGACTTTTTCAGGTATATCTACCTGTATATCAAGTTGTCTAAGCTGTTTTGTTTTTTAGACCTAGCTTCTTTGCTACAGTGTCGAAAGCTTTAGGGTCTTTCTTTTGTAGGTATTTGATATGTTTTTGTCTGTCGGCAACAAGTTGTAGTAGGCCTCTTCTAGAGTGGACATCTTTTTTGTGAGTCTTAAGATGTTTTGTAAGCTCCTCAATTCTTTTTGAAATGATAGCAATCTGAACAGGAGCAGAACCTGTGTCATCCTTGTGAATGGCTACTTCTTTTATAACTTTTTGCTTTTTTGTCGTTGTAAGCATGATGGCGTGATATTAGCATATATATCCAATTTAGGCAATATGCTACAATATATCCAAATGACAGTTGGCGAAATACTCTAAGTGCATCAATAGGTGTATCAACATTGCACCAAATGATACATAAAATTGGCCAAATAGCGCCAATGTCGCCAAAATATCATTAACAATACATTGACTTAAGCTTTGTAAAATACAGAAATGCACCCTACATACGAAAATACGGCCCAAAACCTAGATCTATACCAGCTTAAAAGGCAGTTTTTGGAGTATATCGAGATAGAAAAAGGCAGATCGCTTAAAACCGTTGAAAATTATGATCGTTACCTGACACTGTTCCTGGTTTTTTTGGAAAGTAAGGTGAATTCTCCCAAGCCCATGCCTGACACCATAAACCCTGATATCCTTCGCGAATACCGTCTCTGGCTAAACAGAAAGGAATCTGGTAAGAAAAACCTTGATTCTGGAAGTTATTATGGAATGTCTTCAAATATGACATTGAAAAAGAGGACGCAAAACTACTATTTGATAGCTTTAAGATCGTTTTTGAAATATATGACCAAAAGGTCAATAAAATCATTGCCAGCAGACAATATCGAGTTGGCAAAGGTACCAGAAAGATCCCTCGATCTCATAAGTTCAGACGAGCTAGAGAGAATAATGTCCGCCCCAGAAAAAGAGAAAGATGAGCAAAAAAAGCTCAGAGATAAGGCTATTCTGGAAATGCTCTTCTCAACCGGACTGCGTGTTTCAGAACTCTGTTCACTACCCCGCGACTTAGACCTGTCAAAGGACGAGTTTTCTGTTAGAGGAAAAGGCGAAAAAGTTAGAGTTGTCTTCTTGAGCGATACTGCAAAATCATCTGTAAAGGAATATTTGTCTAAAAGAAAAGACTTAACTGGTGGAAAAATGTTCGATATCACCCCTAGATCAGTCGAAAGGATTATAAAGGACTATGGTATAAAGGCAGGTGTTTCCAAAAAAGTCACCCCACACGTTATAAGACATAGTTTTGCAACAGATCTGCTACAAAATGGAGCTGACCTTAGATCTGTCCAAATGCTACTAGGACATGCCAATATTACGACAACGCAAATATATACCCACATTACAGATAGGCATTTGAAAGAAATACATAAAAACTTTCATGGTAAAAATCAAAAAAAGAAGTAAAATATAGGCATGAAAATAATATGCTGGAACGTTAATGGAATAAGAGCTAATTACAAAAAGGGTGCATTTCAGTGGCTTATAGGTGAATCCCCTGAAATTATTTGTCTGCAGGAGACGAAAGCTCACCCAGATCAACTTCCAGACGAGGTCAGAAGTCCTATAGGATATAAGTCATTCTTCGACCACTCAAAGTTAAAAAAAGGATATAGCGGAGTGGCTATATACAGCAAGAAAGAACCCGTAGGTCTAAAAGACAGCTTTGATTTAGATAAGGACAATACAGATCAAGAAGGTAGATTTTTTCAGATTGAATACAAAGACTTTGTCCTTATAAATTGCTACTTCCCCAACGGGGGTGGGGCCAAGGAACGCCTTGAATACAAGCTATATTTCTATGATGCGTTTATCAGACATTTACAGGCCTTAATAAAAGACAAAAAGGAGGTAATTGTATGTGGCGACTTCAACATAGTCCACAAGGACATAGATGCTAAAAGATCAAAGGAAAATGCTGGTAGTATTGGATTTTTACCAGAGGAAAGACAAAAACTGGATTCATTTATCGATATCGGTTTGATAGACGTATTCAGACACTTCAATCCAGAAAAGGAAGATGCCTATACATGGTGGGATATGAAGAGTTATGCAAGAGATAGAAATATAGGGTGGCGAATAGACACATTTTTTTGCACAAAAGGTATATTGAAAAGTATAAAGGACATAAATATACATAGTGATGTATACGGGTCAGATCACTGCCCAGTTTCTATAGAAATTTCTAAATAAAAATACCCAGAAGGGCCGTTCATATTTAAGTAGCTGTACATAAAATAAGTTATCCACATGAGCATGCTATTTGTCCTTTACAGTGTGTCTTATAAAAAATATAATAAAGGACAGATGAGCGATACGGTTAGTTAGCAAAAGTTCTTTGTCATAGCTAAGGGTGTGTCGGTTATAATTAAGGGACAAAATCTCATTTTTATTTATTTTTTTGGATTTGTTCGCCCCAGACGTACAACTAGTGCATCCCTCAAGCAATATTTTCCTGGTCAAAGAGTTTAAGCAAACTTTTGTATCCGCGTTTATTTTCATAGTATAAAATGTTACACGTGAACCGATCTAGCACACTTGCTGTAGGGCTTCACAAGAAACATAACAACGTTGGTATTAAAGTTTGCTTAAGCTCCAAAGCCGACTCATGAGCTAGGCGCTTATTTCACTTTAGATTAATCATTTTAATCTTGTTCTTTGGTTTCCAATCTTTCCCCGCCTTACTCTTAGAGTCGGCTTTTTTTATTGCTTTTTTATATATGCGCAACTGAGCTTTTTTGTGCAACTTTGCGCTACAAAGTTTCGCAATAAAGCGGTTTTACCCCTCACCCTTTCTCTCTCAATGACCTAAACCCTTATTTTACTGAATATTTTCTATTTATCTCATCAATCTCCTCTTTTTCTTTTGCTAACCTAGCTTTCTCGCCATTATCTGCAAGTTTCATAAGTAATGTTTCGTCACCAGAATCAAGTGCCTTTGCCCTATTCAGCAAGTATTCACTGGTATTTTTTGTTGGATCCTCTAGCACTTCCTCCATCAAAGCTTTAAGAATAAGGCCAATTTTTCTACCTGGGACTACCATAACTGTATTTATAAGGTCGTTGCCATCTATTTTTAGCATCCCTACCGTAATCGGATCTTTCATTACCTGTTCAATCATAGAGGTATACTTTCTAAGCCTGTATGGGTTTTCCTTCGGTCTGCCTGTACCTACCCTGTCGCACACTCTAAGATTCATTAAATCCCAGATATTCTCCTTTCCAACGTTTGTTACCATTCTCCTGACCGCCGAAAGTGTTATTTGCTCAGTGTCCGAGAAAAACATATGCCATCTGACAAATTTTACAACTAAATCTGTTGTTTTGTTTGGAAAATGCAACCTACCCATTATTTCCTTGACCATCTGCGCTCCAATAACTTCATGTCCATAGAATGTGTAATCATTCTTTTCTGGTGAAAATCTTCTTGATCTAGGCTTACCAATGTCATGAAACAAAGCAGAAAGCCTTATTTCTAGCCTAAAACCCTTGTCTGCCGAACACTGCAGACTTCTAAGTAGGTGCTCAAATACACCGAATGAATGAGCTTGGTTCTGTTTCATGTGTAACCCTTCTTCAAGTTCAGGAACTATATACTTCAATATTCCGTATCTTTGGCACATAAAAATACCTGCCATGGGTAAATCCGACATTATCATCTTTACAAATTCATCCCTAACCCTCTCCTTAGCTATAAATGAAAGTGTTTCATGTGAACCAATGAGGTCATCCTCTGTATTTTTCTCTATAGAAAAACCCAACTCAGTAGAAAGTCTAACTGCTCTAAGTATACGTAATCCATCCTCTTCAAATCTGTCCTTTGGATTACCTACCGCACGCACAGTTTTGTCTTTTATGTCTTTAATACCATCAAAAGGGTCAATAAACTCGCTTGAAATTGGGTCATATGCAATAGCATTCATTGTAAAGTCCCTACGTTTAAGGTCATCTTGAATAGATTTGCTGTATTGGACATTGTCTGGTCTCCTTTTGTCAGAATAGGATGATTCTGTCCTATAAGGAGTAATCTCAATAACCATATCTTCTTCTGGTGTTAACCCGCCTACTACAACACCTACTGTTCCATAGTCGTTTTCATAGAAGGTCTTTTCATAGATAGAGATAATCTCATCTGGCACTGCATCTGTAGTAATATCCCAGTCTTTAGGTTCTCTGCCAATAATCAGGTCTCTCACACAACCACCGACCAAATAGCCTCCAAAGCCCGCACCATGAAGTTTCTTTATTATTTCTATTACCTCGCCTGGAATTTTATTTGTATAATCCATTTAAGCATATACTATATTATCCTTTGCTATTTGGCTATTGTGTTGTACTATAAGCTCAAATAGCAATGCACCCATGGTGAAATGGATATCACAACGGTCTTCGGAACCGTTATTCTAGGTTCGAATCCTGGTGGGTGCACAAATTTTCACTTTCTAGACACTGTTTTTCTTGGATTTAACTCTGAAATAAACAATTTTTTGCTAAATTTCACCTGCTATTGGCAATAATAGGCCGGATTAGTAAACATACTATTGTAATTTAGTTATTTTCGATTACAATATAAAAACATGCGGGATTGGTTTAGTGGTAGAATACGTCCTTGCCAAGGATGAGACAGGAGTTCGATTCTCCTATCCCGCACATTAGTCAGCGTTTTCAATATTAAGGTTATTGTTTTTTTAAACAGTAACTCCCCATTTCTTAAAACATCCCGCCCTCCTTTTACACCCCCTCCTCAAGTAAAGAGAAACACCAGATTAAAGTCCTTGATCAGATTAATATGTAGATATCTCCATATCAAGGACTGAAACAATATAAAAAGACAGTCAATACATTTTTTAATTCGAGCATTATTTAGCAACATTATAATGTTAAAACTGTGGATAACTAAGTGGATATGTGTATAAAAGACATAAAAAGACTTTTTAACTCAGACATAAATGTTGTCCTAGAAAAACCCATATAAATAGAGGATATTTCATCTTAGCCTTTATTTTGGCTGTATTTTGTCTGTTTGAATTGAAATAATAGGACAAGTCTGTGTAAATAAGTATATTTTCAGTCGAGCATATTAGTTTCACGTGAAACTCCATAATTATGTTACACATGTAACAACTTTTGAACCACAAAACCTTTTTAAGCTGGGGCTGAGTATCCGTTTTTATATATATTTTAACTTTACTTAAGGGTGTTTATGTAAATATTATTGAATTACAAGGGTTGGCTTAATTCAATTTGCTACTATGATTAAACAAATTGTTCCAGATAGATTATATGAATCTGGATACGGAACAGGTTCTGAATCAGTCAGTAAGGTACTCGAAGGTAAATTAAAAGACAGGCAATCAATTAATAGAAAACTTGTGGGGCAAATAGGGGAATCGTCCGCTGTATTCTATCTTAAGAACAAAGGATATCGTATTGTTGGTAGAAATATAAGGTTCTCGAGGGGTGAGGTGGATATTCTTGCATTAAAGGACGGTGTGGTGAGGTTAGTTGAGGTTAAGGCCGGATTATCAAGATTTGTGAGATCTGTGAAGTCTAATGTTTCACCTGAAACTAATTTTAACCTTAGAAAGGTGGCGAAGTTGAAGTCAATTGCCCAAGAAATAGTCTCTTCCTATCCTTTTCCATTTAATCATTTGCTTGATTTTGATGTTAAAAATGGCTCAGAAACTATGGTTTTGAGAGACTCTGATGATGTAAATGTTCAAATAGAGGGTGTGGTCGTTGTCATAAATATACGTAAAAGCAGCGTAGATAGTGTTACTATTCGCCATTATGAAGACCTGGAGAATGTTTCATGAGAAACATTCGCCTAATAATGGTTTGCTGCACTTGTTTAATGTGAGTCCAGGTGTGAGTCTTTATATACTCGATTTAGACATAGAAGGTGTTTTGAATTGGAAATATATCAACATCTATGTTATGCTCTTTTTCATCGGGGTGTGGTGTAACGGCTAACATGCCTGTTTTGGGTACAGGTGACTCCGGGTTCGAATCCCGGCACCCCGACTAGAAAGAAACTATATAAACCTTGCGAAAACAAGGGGACAATGCTGATCTGAGATAATCTATCTAAAGTAAAGTGCCAAAAAGATTCATAAAAAAGAAAGAAGATTTTGTATGTGAAAAATGCGGTTTTTCTGTGGTAGGGAATGGTTACACAAATCATTGTTCAGAATGCTTATACAGTAAGCATGTGGATATAAATCCAGGGGATAGGGCGTCTGTTTGCCAAGGCCTTATGAAGCCACTTCGTATAGAAGGCTCAACGGGGGATTATAAAATACTGCATAAGTGTCTAACTTGTGGTTTTCAGAAGGTAAATAAGCTAGATGACAATGACAATATGGATACTGTGGTTGCGATAATAAACGAAAACTCAAAGAAGTTTCTTGGACGTATTAAGGCGACGCGTTAATCTGGCCAAAACAACTGGAAAAAAACTACTTTAGGTAACTATCAAACAAGTTGGCCAACTTATCTTTGTCTTGCTGAGCAAATTTTGTTTCTAGAACTTGAGATCCGTAAAGTGATATTGATTCTAATCCACCAGAAACGTACTCAGAAAGATCTTTGTTGATGTGATAGGGAGTTATGCCTCTTATTGGCTTATTTTGGCCCGAAGCACGCGGTTGAATCACAATTGTGACCATTGCTTGCATATTGTTTCCAAGTGTTGCTATAAGACCTCCTGATGAGCCACGTTGTGCAAGTGTACTTGGGCCTGTTTCTATAATGTCAAACTGTTCAGATGTTTCACCTACATAACTACTAAATCTTTCTCTCTTATCAAGTGAAACTCTTTCTGACATTAGACTGAGATTTGTACCAGGACTTGTTGCAAGTATGTCTGCGGGGTATGAGTTAATGATCAAACTTGAACCGATCGGCTGTGTTTCATAAGAAATGTTTACAGGTCTTAGGCCGATTTGAGCCATATTTCTATTGGTTATTTTAAGAAGTGCATAGTCATAAACCCCTGTTTGAGTTGTACCTCCTGTGTTTATGAACTGTGCATTTGTTTCAGACCATCTTGGTGAAACATAAACTACTTTTACTGGATGTGATTGCTCGGTCTTGTTTCCTGATCTTGCTGTGCAAGTTACGGACGTATTTTTTTCTGCAACAAGGGGGAACTGCGCTACGTGAGCATTTGTAAGTAATGTCCCATCGCTGTGTATTAAGATGCCACTTCCTGTAAATGTTTTTCGAAGTGTTCCAACTTTTTGAATACAATATATGTTTACAACATTGTTTTGGTTTGCTGAGAGTACTGGTGGAGTGATGACGGGTGAAAGGGTAGGCTTGATTGGAGTTGGTGAGGGTGTCTGTGCGGGTACAGTTGGCTTCTGTGTTGAAGGTGGTGTAATTACCGCTGGAGCATTAACAGGTAGTTGATTTGATATCTGATCTCTTATTACAGAGGGTGCATTGAGTATTCCTGTGAAAAGATTGGACAGGGTAGTCGGTACCGTGCTGTTCTGGTTGTTTGTTGTCGCTTGCCTAGGTACAAAAGTATTTTTAGTTGTAGGGACAAGTGAAAAAGTAGGAGCTTTTAGTTGAAGAAACTTCAGTGGTTCGATACTGAAGAAGTTCAGTGCTCTTGATGAAAATGAGCTGTTTGTTGCAGATGCACTAAAGTCTGGAATGTCAGAATTATTGAAACCAAGAGTTGATAAAAAAGAAGGTGAGAAAACTGAAAAAACCACAACTGTAGCCACAACAGCGGTTGATACCACCGTTGCTCTTATAGCCAATTTGTTGTGAATGGTTATTTTTATCATTTTATGTGAATTTCACTAATTCTATATGATTTATGTCAAAGTTGAAAATAGTCAAAGTGTTTGGTATAGTATTTGTCACATGGCTTCAGGGCAATCAATCTTGGTTGTTTTGTTCAGAAACCAGTATGCGGGATTGGTTTAGTGGTAGAATGACTGCCTTCCAAGCAGTAGACAAGAGTTCGATTCTCTTATCCCGCACCAGAACGTAAAATCCATACCTATGAAGTATGGTTTTTATTTTCCATAAAATCATAAACCACCTTGGCTAGTTTCCCAATCCGGAAATAACTAGTTGGTGATATGGATTTATTAACAGAGAGTGTGGCTATTGAATACTTAGACTTTTGCCCTGTGACAACTCCCGCATCATTACTCCAGCGTATTATCGCCCAACCCTTTTTGATAATTGCATTTAGAGCAGACAAAAGACTATGTTTATATAAATTTGTTTCAAACCAGCCACCTTTACAATAGTATTCTGAATATACGTTTGCTAGCCACAAACCCTTTTTACTTTTTTTATCAAAATGGAGCATGTAATCTTTGAGCCTTTTTGAAACAAAAGGAGACACCAGTTCTTGAGTTTCAACAAGATAGAAAAACTCTACTAGGTGTCGAGCGCAAGAAAGAGTTGTGGATGAAAACTGATATTTACCATCTTCTTTTTTTCTATCCAAAAATTTTCTTGTAATCTCGCTTCCTTTCCAATTATATCTATTGATAATGTTGCTGGTTATGTTTTCTCGACCAATAACATCTATAAGTGTATTTGAGGCGGTATTGTCGCTTCTTGTTAGCATAAGATCAAGTAGATGATCAATAGAAACATTTTCACCAGCATTGAGTATCTTTCTGGTGTCTCCTGGAAATATTTTACTATCTTTGTCTACGTCATTCGGAGACTTAATCTCTACGATTTGTTCAAGTGAAAGCTGTCCAATTTCAATCTGTCTAAGGGCCTCTGCGGCTATAAAAATCTTATAAACAGATGCGGGATATATAAAATGATCCATGTTATACCCAAAAACATGTGGTGCAAGATTGTTTAAATCTATAACAGCAAGCCCGATTTCGTTCTCTGTAAAACCGTCTTTGGTCAGAAGATTTGAAATCTCTTTGCTGAGTTCTGTGTTTTCAGGAAACATATTTTAAATATAGCAGAAAAACCAAAAACCCCACCATCTCTCGACGTGGGGTCCTTAGTAAGTGTGATAAACCAGATCGCTTAACTTATAACTTGCATTGGTGCATAGAATCGCACCAAAAGCTTAGATTATTTGTTAACTGCGTCTTTTAGAGCTTTAGCAGCTCTGAACTTTGCAACTTTCATAGCTGCAACTTTTACCATCTCTCCAGTTCTAGGGTTTCTAGCTGTTCTAGCTGCTCTAACTTTCGCTGAGAAGATACCAAAACCTGCTATAGAAACTTCATCTCCTTTTTTAAGAGTAGAAACGATACTGTCGAAAACAGTGTCAACAATCTGCTCTGCTTGTACTTTAGTTGATCCAAGTACTCCGTGTACTTTCTCAACAAGGGCTGCTTTGTTCATAAGATAAATGTGAATTTTTCTTGTTAAAGGTCGACCAATCTTTCCGTGATGTTAATTATATATTAAGGTCTTTTTTAAGCAAGTGTTTAAAGGGTATTTTAGGGGTTGTGAAGAATGCTCTTAAAAACTCTATTTTGCAAACTCCTGAATCCTTGTTTCTCTTATGACTGTTACTTTTATTTCACCGGGATACCTTAGATTTCTCTCTATATTTTTAGCTATATTTATAGCCATATTTTGGGCTTGTGTGTCAGACACTTTTTCTGGTGCTACAAAAACCCTGAGTTCTCGGCCTGCTTGAAGGGCGTATGCTTTATCAACACCTCTTTCAGATAGCGCAATGTTTTCTAACTCTGTCAACCGCTTTATGTACTGCTCAATGTTGTCTTTTCTAGCACCTGTGCGTCCTCCAGATATTGCATCTGCAGTCTGTACTATGCGTGATTCGAGTGTTTCATAAGGATATTCTTCATGGTGAGAACGCATAGCTTTTATGACTTCTTCATCGGCTCCAAACTTCTGCAGTATCTTTATACCTATCTCTACATGACTTCCATCTACCTCATGATCAAGTGCTTTTCCAATATCATGTACCAACGCACCTATCTTGGCCACAGACACATTGGCGCCCAGTTCAGATGCCAACATTGAGGCTATGTTTGCGCACTCTATAGAGTGTTGGAGCACATTTTGCCCATAACTTGTTCTAAAGTGTAGTCTGCCAAGTATACTAACTATTCTAGGGTCTAGGTTCGTGATGCCAAGCTCGTATATGGCATTTTCACCTTGTTTTTTAATGATTTTCTCGATGTCTTTTTGTGCATCCTCTACCACTTTTTCAATCTTTGCTGGTTGTATTCTTCCATCAAGTATGAGGTTTTCTAATGCATTTTTGGCAACCTGTCGTCTGATGGGGTCAAAGGCAGACAGTGTGATAGATCCTTGAGCCTCATCAACTAGCACTTCAACACCCGTTGCTCTTTCAAATGCCTTAATGTTACGACCTTCTTTTCCTATGACTTTTCCTTTTATTTCTTCAGATTCTATTTGTACATGACTTGTGAACATTTCGCTGTTTACAGCGGAAGCTAGTCTTTGCACTGTAGAAGTCAGTATTTCACGGGCTTTATCCTCAACTTTCTCTTCAGAATTATTTTCAAGTTTGTGTACTCTGGATAGTATACTTTCTTCATACTCTTTTGATATTTTCTCAAGGATTATATTTAGAGCCTCTTCCTTTGTTGTATTGGCTATATTATATAGCTTGGATTCTGCATCACTTAACTTTTCTTGATAAAGCTCTTTGATTTTCTTTATTTCTGCGACACGCTCTTTCAAAGCCTCCGCTTCATTATGCAAATCATTTTCTTTTTCTTGGAGCAAAGCGTCCTTTTGTGAAACTCGTTCTTCACTTTTGTTTAAGGCCTCTTCCCGCTCTTTTGTCTGCTGTCTTGCAGACTTAAGTGTCTCAGCAGCCTTGTTTTCAGCCTCCAAAACCGTGCTCTCGGCCTTCTCACGAGCATTCATCATTATTTTTTTGATGTCCAACTCAATAGAATTCCTCTTGCTTAAAGCAACAAGAATACGAATGAGATACCCCAGACCAAAACCAACACCTACTCCCAAGATGGTGAGTAGTATAGCACTTTGTATTGATAACATGTGTTTATCGATTAGGTTGTACTAGTGGATATCAAAAGTGATATCAAACTCATTGAGTCTAACTAAGTACCTTGTCGATAATACCGTATTTTTTAGCTTCGTCTGCATCTAGCCAGAAGTCTCTGTCCATATCATTTTTGATCTTGTCTAGCTTTTGACCAGTATTTTTAGCTAGCATTTTAGCCAAAAGTTCTTTCGACTTAATGATATGTCTTGCTGAGATTTCGATGTCAGTTGCCTGACCGTCTGCACCACCTAGTGGTTGATGGATCATGACTTCTGCATTTGGTAGAGCAAATCTTTTACCTTTTTGACCAGATGAAAGTATCATTGCTCCCATAGAAGCAGCCATACCAACACAAATAGTAGAAACATCGTTCTTTATATGGTTCATTGTGTCTATGATTGCCAGTCCGTCTTTGATGTGTCCTCCAGGGGAATTAACATACAGGTGTATGTCTTTCTTAGGATTTTCAGATTCTAGGAATAGTAGTTGTGCAATAACAATATTTGCAACATTGTCATCAATGGCGCTTCCTACAAAAATGATGTTTTCACGTAAAAGGCGAGAGTATATATCATATGCTCTTTCTCCAAATTGCGATTTTTCTATTACTGTTGGTATTAACATTTCGGTATTATCAATTTTTACGTTATTAAATAAGGCTAGAGGTAGGATTTCTGGGGAATTTGTTCGCGTTTTGCTAAGGCTTTTGTTGTACTTTTAACTTATGCAAAATTGGCGAATTTGCTATATCGGGACTCTTCTGTTAGCCTTTCATTCGTACTATACTATATAAATATGAGATTGCACAGGTTTTACATAAAAGGCAAAAGTTTAGCAGATAAGGGCCCAGCTGATAGGTTTGTTCTGGACACATTTGATAATAATGCTTACGGTCCGTTAATCCACCAATGGCGTGATGTTTTTCGATACATGGCAGGTGGCCAGGTCATACTTTTTGATGACTCTAAGACGGAGGTTCATGCTTTGATAGAGGTCATAACAAATACAAGGGTTAACCTGGTGGTACTGGAAGTAATGAGTAAGCCGGAGGTTAAGGCTAAGGTTGGTGAGAAAGGTAGTAGTAAATCTAAAAGCGCAGTTAAGGCAAGTGACGATGTTAAGTCAAAATTAACTAAATCTAAAGATAAATCTACCAGTACAAAAAGTTCAAGCAAAAATAGCGAAGCCGAAACTTGGCTTTTCATAAGTGTTCTTAAGGGCGATAACTTTGATATGGTTGTACAAAAAACCACTGAGCTCGGAGTTGATCACATAGTACCTTTCATCTCTGATAGAACTATAAAAAAGAATCTAAACATATCTCGTTTGGAAAAGATTGCCATAGAAGCAACAGAGCAGTCGGGGAGAAGGTCAGTACCTAAAGTTCACGAGATTATAAAATTTTCAGAAATATTTGATTTGATTTCTGCTGAGGATGTTCAGGCGTTTGTTTGCCATCAAGACGGAAAAAACTTTACTGAGGTTTTTAAGGGTAAGGGCAAGGGCAATGTAGGGAAGTCATTGGCGTTTATCGTTGGACCAGAAGGCGGATGGTCAGCAAAAGAAGAGAAATCATTTGATGAAAATAGAGTAAAGAAAGTCTCAATAAATAATAATGTTTTGAGAGCTGAGACGGCGGGTGTTTTGGTTGTGGGACTAGCGGTTGGCTGTTAATGGTTATCAATTAGCTATTAGCAATTACACAAAATAAAAAACCATCTTAATCAAAAGACGGTTTTTTATTTATACCAATTGAATGTAGAACCTAAACCTCCCCCACACTCTCCAACCATTGCCACACTTTCTCATTCAACAAAACATTCTCTACGTACATTTGTGCACGAGTTTTGTCTATGTCTTTGTAGTGTTGCATGATTTGCTCAACTTCTTTAGCGATCTCTTCTTCACTTGCTGTAATCTTTTCTTCAAGTGCAACTTGGTTCAAGATAAGTTGAGTCTTTGCTCTTTTTTCTGCATCAGGAAGCCATTCTTTTTTCAAAGCATCTATGTCTTTTCCGATGTGTTTCAAGTAAGACTCGATAGTAAGACCCATTTGCTGTATGTTGGCTGACATTTCGTGAACCATTCTACTTAGCTCTGATTCTATCAACATTTTTGGCATCTTCACTTCAGCATTTGCTATAAGTTCATCCATAAGTTTAAGTCTTTTCTTCTCTTTCTCTTTTCGAGACTTATCTATAGTCAGACCTTCTTTCACTTTGTCTTTAAATGCTTCTATCGTCTCAAAGTTTCCAAATTTCTTTGTAAACTCAAGATCAACTTCTGGAAGTGGCAGATCATTACCTGCTCCGCCGTGATCATGACTATGATCTTCTGGATGTGAAGTGTGATAGTCAGCATGTGCAACTTGTCTTTGTAGGTCAGTGATAGCTTCTTCTATTTCTTTATCTGAAACAGTGGCTTCAGTTTTTTCTGCCATAATTTTCTTAGCAGTTTTTTTGTAGTCTTTTATCTTGACCTCAGGCATCAATGCAACTTTGATAGAAAAACCAAAAGCTTCACCGGGTGCAACCTTTGTAATAGTTACAGCAGGAGAACCTAGCGGTCGTATCTTTGCTTTAGCAATAGCTTTTTCTAAGATATCACCATAATGTTTTTCAAGTGCTATTCTTCCGGCTTCTTCAGTCAGAGCCACTTCACCAAACTTGTCGATGATAACTTTTTCAGGTATGTGTCCAGGTCTGAAGCCGTCTATTTTTATAGTCATGCCAAGTTCCTTTACTGCCTGGTCTTTGAAACTTGTTACTATGTCCGCGTGCATCTCTCCGTCTATCTGATATTCATTGTCAGGTAAGTCTTGATGTTTAGTTATTGTGAATGCCATATTTAATTCTGAGTTTTAACTTTTAATTTTTCGTCGTCTATTCGGTGATTTCTTAATTCTTAATTTATTCTGCTGCTACTTCATCATTTACAGCATCTACTTCCTCAGCTGTCTCTAGCTCTGGAGCGCTAACTTCTACTGCATCAGCTATTGTAGGTTCTTCGATACCTGCCATAGTCGGAGCTTCTATACCTTGAGATTCATCCATAGTTTTACCACTTGATTGGATATCTATTCTCCATCCAGTTAGTTTTGCTGCGAGTCTTACGTTTTGACCACCTTTTCCAATAGCCAGTGATTGTTGGTCTTCTGCAACTTTAACTTTTGCAGTTTTGTTTTCTTCGTCTACTTCAACACTTATGACTTTAGCAGGGGATAGTGCATCTTCTATGTATTGAGTCGGGTTCTCATTCCACTCTATGATGTCTATCTTTTCACTGTTTCCAAGTTCACTCATAACAGTCAGAACTCTAACACCTCTTTGACCAACCATAGATCCGATAGGGTCAATGTGCTCATCTGTAGAATGCACAGCAATCTTTGCTCTTGCACCAGCTTCTCGGGCTATAGACTTAACCTCTATAGTTCCAGCTACGATTTCAGGTACTTCTATCTTGAAAAGTTCAGCAAGAAACTGAGGGTGTGATCTTGAAAGTCTTACAAATACACCCCTTGGAGTTTCTTCAACTCTTAGAAGTATCATTCTAAGTCTTTCTCCTTGTTTATAATGCTCATGTGGGATTTGTTCCTCATATGGAAGCATACCTATTGCACGTCCGAGGTCGATAAACACATTTCCTCTCTCTACTCTTTGAACTGTTCCTGAAACAATCTCACCCTCTTTTTTACCAAACTCAGCGAGTACAGATGTTTTCTCAGCCTCTCTTATCTTTTGAATGATTACTTGCTTTGCTGTCTGAGCTGCGATTCTACCGAAATCATCTTTGTATTCAAGGTCGAAAACTATCTCATCACCAACTTTTACATCCTTTTTAATGAGTTTTGCATCATCTACAATCATATGTCTTTCCTCATTGAAAATAACTTTTTCTTCTCCCGGAGCCGGGTTTTCAGGAAGTTCTTCTTTTGTTTCTACAATCTGGTCCTCGCCAACGACGTTTTTAACTTGAAAAAACTCAGTTTTACCTGTAGCCACATCAAAATGAGCCCTTATAAATTGGTCTTTTCTGCCATGCTCTTTTTTGTAAGCAGTTGCAAGTGCCATTTCTATGGCTTCTATGATTCTTTCACGAGGTATCCCTCTTTCTTCTTCTAGTTGATCTAGGACTGAATGTATAACTTTTAAGTCGAACATATGTTTATTTGTATTTAATTTTTATTTAATTGTTGTTTTTGTAGCCTATTTACTGACTTTTTTGGCTTGTTTGGCGCACTGGGCATGTTTGACAGCTTAAGTCACACCGCCGGTATTGATTTACAATGCCAAAATAAGGCTTGAATCCTTTCAAAAAAACAAGCCCGCCTTTTGGGCGCGCTATTTCTGATACATTCATTATATATATTGTATAGCCAAAGTCAATAACCAAAAAAGCTATGTTTATAGGCATTCTGTAGGTGGTAGGTCTAATATATATTGACAGATACGCATTTGTGATGTTATAATATACGCAACTGGAGCTGATGCACTAGTCGGATAGGTAGCGGTTTTCATCGCTATTTGTTTGTTAGATCATTCAAAACCCACAAATTCATTCACATGTTTAGTCAAAATAATCGCAGTAAGAAAGTGCTCAAGCGGGCGCTCTTGGTCAAGCTATTGATTGCAAATCTGGTAATCGGTACCTTAGCAGCATCGGTTACCCCCAATCTTTGGGTCAGGATTTTGATCAGCGCACTCTTGTGCACCCTTGCCGCTTTTGTTGCATTCTATTTCTGGTTCGACCAACCAGAAAAGGAGTTTGGACTGGTCACTCGGTCTCAAGTTATCCGCGCTAGGTTCAAATCCTGGCTTGCCAGCCTCGAGACTCGCCTTGCAGAGAAGGCCTTCTTCAAAGCCTGGCTCAATCTCCGCTCAGGTGAGAGTCTGTGGTAACCATCCCACACCTCTCACTTCACAAGCTCCGCGCTAAGTGTTCACACACTTTCGCGGGGTTTTTCTTTTTGTCATATTTTTCGCAATAGAAAGAAGGCAAACAAAGAAACAAAGTTTATAGTATATTTATTAACACTTCACACTTCATTTTCAATATTTAAAATTAAAGTTCGTGATATAATTTTTTCAATGAATCTTTAAAAAGATTTCAATAATCTTTGACCTGTACCAAAATAATCAGTACCAAATAATTTATGTACATTGAACCTACTCAACTTAAAAAATATATTCTTGAATCAGGACTAGTTTCATCCAAGGATATCATTGCTGCAGAAAAAGCTGCTGAGGAGGCAAATGCAAAAGAGGGTGTTGTTAATAAACAAGACGTTGGAGATGTGCTTGTGTCACAAGGTAAGATTTCTGAGGATGACTATAGAAGGATGCAGTCGCATATACTAGGAATTCCATATGTTGATTTGAAAAAGCAAAAGTTGGAGTTTGAAGTTTTGTCTTTAATACCTGAGCCTATTGCAAGAAATCACAACATCATCGCATTTAAAAAAACTACAAGTACAACTCCAAATGCGAAGGGTGAGAAAGAAGGATCACTTGAAGTTGCGATGTTGGATACTGATGACTTAGGAGCTATTGATTTTATAAAAAAGAAAACGGGTTTGAAGATACTTCCGCGACTTACAAACACTGAGTCGATGAAGTCAGCATTGATTCAATATCAAAAAAGTCTAAAGGCGGATTTCGGAGATATTATTCAACAAGAAGCTTCTACTTTGAAAGTGACAGGTGAAGGGGATGGGTCAGCTGATGTGTCTGGTGATGATTTGAAGAAGCTAGCTGAGGATCTTCCTGTGGTGCGTATTGTTGATACGCTTTTAAAGCACGCAGTTTTGCAGGACGCTTCTGATATACACATTGAGCAGATGGAGTATGAAGTTGTTGTTAGATACCGTATAGACGGTATGTTGCATGATGCGATGATACTTCCAAAGGTTGCCGGTTCAAGTATTATTGCGCGTATAAAAGTATTATCGAGTTTGAAGCTTGATGAGAAAAGACTTCCACAAGATGGTCGTTTTCGTATTGAACTAAACGGTGAGAAGATATCATTTCGTGTTTCGATACTACCTACATACTTTGGTGAAAAGATTGTTATGAGACTTTTGCGAGAAACTGTTTCTGGATTTACACTTGAGAAGCTTGGATTCCACGGTGTTGATCTTGAAATGCTGCACGAGGCAACAAACATGTCAGAAGGGTTGATACTTACGACAGGTCCAACAGGTTCTGGTAAGACTACTACTTTGTATACCATGCTTGATCTTGTAAATACTCCAGATGTAAACATATCTACTGTAGAAGATCCTGTTGAATATCAGATGAAAAGAGTCAATCAAACTCAAGTAAAGCCGGAGATTGGATTTACTTTTGCATCAGGACTTCGTTCACTACTTCGACAAGACCCGGATATCATCATGGTAGGAGAAATCCGAGATAATGAAACAGCTTCACTTGCGATCAACGCAGCGCTTACTGGTCACTTGGTACTTTCTACTTTGCACACCAACTCAGCTGCTGGTGCAATACCGAGACTTATGGATATGAAATGTGAACCTTTCCTTCTTGTGTCTACATTGAAGATTGTCATTGCCCAGAGACTTGTTCGTCGTCTAAACGATACAAAAGAAAAATACATATTAACAAAAGAAGAACTCGAGTCTATAAAGAAAAAGATAGACATGGATTTTGTTCTTAAGAGACTCAAGGAAGAGAGGATTGTTGGTGCAAATGATGATTGGTCTACAATTCCTCTGTATAGACCAAAGCAGGATCCTATTAACGAAGCAGAGGATGGATATCATGGTCGTCTTGGTATTCACGAAGTTTTGAAGTTTTCTTCAGCTATTAAAGAGATAGTTATGAAAAATGGTACAAGTGATGATATAGAGAAACAAGCAAGATCTGAAGGTATGATGACTATGATAGAAGATGGTATATTTAAGGCGGTACAAGGACAAACTTCTGTTGAGGAGATACTTAGAGTTGTATCGGAATAGCCAGACAGGTAACAAATAGCAGGTATCAGATAACAGTTAAGAATTGGCGGTCGGTCGGGGGTATAATAAATTTGGAAAGAAATCGAAAACATGAAATAAACAAAACAGCAAACAAATGAATTTTTCATACACAGCTATAAATAAAGAAGGTCAAAAATACACAGGTACTCTTGAAGCTCAGAGTAAATCTGATTTTTATGCACAAATAAAAAAGACAGGTGACTCTCTTGTTTCGGTCAAACAACAAGGTAAAGCTGGATTGTCATCATTCAACATACAGCTTACATTTTTGGATAGGATAAAAATGTTAGACAAAATAACTTTTGCAAGAAACCTGGGAAACATGCTAGATGCTGGACTTGAACTCTCTCGCGCATTGAGTGTAATGGAAAGGCAGGCTAGTAGCCCTAAACTTAAGGGCATATACAAGAAAGTCGGAGAATCTATATCCGAGGGTAAAAGTTTTCACGAGGCGCTAGAACTTCATCCCAAAGCATTTTCAAAACTTGTAGTTGCGATGGTTAAGGTAGGTGAAGAGGGTGGAAACCTAGCAAGCACCTTACAACAAGTTGCACTACAGATGGAAAAAAGCTATCAACTCAAGAAAAAGATAAAGGGTGCAATGATGTATCCGTCTGTGATTATAGGTGTGATGATTGTCATTGCAATATTGATGATGATATATGTTGTTCCTGGTCTAACTAAAACCTTCACTGAACTAAAGGTTCCATTACCGGCATCTACTCAAATGGTAATAAATGTCAGTGACTTTATGAGTAATAATTCAATACTAACATTTGTAATTTTGATTGTAGCGGTAGTATCTTTTATATTGCTACTTAGGACAAAGATAGGAAAAAGATCTTTTGATTACATTGTTTTAAAGATTCCTGTTGTCAGCACTATTATAAAAGAGGGAAACTCAGCGCAAATGTCCCGAACACTTTCATCGCTTTTGTCATCCGGAGTCGATCTTGTAATGGCAGTTAGGATAACAGGTGAGGTTTTGCAAAACTCGTATTATAAAGATGTTTTGATAAGAAGCGAAAAAATAGTTGAAAAAGGGGAGCCACTCTCTACTGTTTTTATGGCTGAACAAAAACTTTTTCCTATATTTGTAGGCGAAATGATGAATGTTGGTGAAGAAACTGGACGTATGGCACCTATGCTTGTTGGTGTTGCCACTTTTTATGAAAATGAAGTAGACCAAAAGACAAAAGACCTCTCTACTATCATTGAGCCAGTACTGATGGTATTCATAGGTTCAGCTGTAGGATTCTTTGCTATATCAATGATCAAACCTATATATTCAATAATGAATAATGTTTAAATTATGTCTGAAATAAATCTGAAAAATTATACAAAAAAAGATAAAGGCGGATTTACGCTAATGGAAATATTGGTAGTCATAGGTATTTCAGCGCTAATACTAACTGCTACCATAACAACATTCTCTGCAATGGGGGATATGCAATCTTTGGACAAAGATGTAGAAGTAGCAGAGTCTTATCTTATAAAGGCAAAAAATCAAACTGTGAATGCCAGATCTGGAATACAGTACGGTGTACATTTTGCTAGCAGTACGGTTACATTGTTTGACGGCACTGTTTATTCAGCAGGATCATCTACGAATTCTGTTTATAGATTATCAAATAAGTCCGAAATATCATTGATAGGCTTGTCAGGCCAATCTAGAGTGTATTTTGAGGAAGTAACCGGAAAACCAAGTGCAACTGGAACTGTAACATTTAGACTTAAATCAAACCCAAGTGTAACTAAATCTTTAATAATTCATGCGACAGGTCTTGTTGAGGTTAGTAATTAACAGATAGAAGTTATCAGATGACAGATATCAGGTGTCAGATAACAGGTAACAGGTGGCAGTTAGCAGGTAGCAGTTGCCCGGCAGAATTAAGAATTGAATAATGTAGGCAAGAGAAAGAATTTAGAAGTTATATACAGACCTTTGTTATTAGTGAGATATAAAAATATGAATTAGTGATAAAATATAAATATGTTTTTTCTGAATAATTATAAAAATGGTATGTCTCGTGTGCATGGCATGTCGCTTGTAGAGGTTATAGTCGGTTCTGCGATTATGCTTACCTCGATGGTATCTATCATAGGTGTTTATGGAAGTTTGACGTCCATGTCATTGCGTACTACACCTAGGGTTCAAGCAGCAATGTTAGTGGAAGAGACTGCAGAAGTCTTGAGGTTCATGAGAGATACTAGTTGGAACCAAAACATTTCAATCTTGGCAGATGCTACTTCATATCATTTACTCTGGTCAAATAACAGATGGGTGGCCACTACCAGCCCTGTCACAATTTCAAATCAATTTGTTAGAACGTTCATCTTATCACCGGTCAGTAGAGATGGTACTAGTTATGACATAGTGCAAACTGGCGGATCAGTAGATACAGGTACAAGAAAGGCGGACATAAATGTGTCATGGTTCGATGGCAATTCCACAAGTACAAGGAGTGCTGAGATGTATGTCCATAATATATTTAGTAATTAAATAAATGATCAAATATAATAAAATTAGAACAAAGGGATTTACGCTTGTAGAAACAATTGTGTACCTGGCTTTATTCGTAGTTTTACTGGTAGGAATCATTAACTCAGTCTTAATACTTACGTCTTCATATAGAAATGTGAGGGTCGCCAGATCTATAGAGTCATCGGCAATAAATACTATGGATAGGATTATCCGAGAGGTTAGAAATGCTGAAAGTATAGATTATTCTCAATCAAATTTTGGCATAAACCCAAGCGCCTTATCTTTAAATACAGTTGATGAATTGGGTAATACCGGCACAGTAAGGTTTTACGTTCAAGGTAACAGAGTCTTTTTACAAGAAAATGGAGTACTGTCCGGTCCTCTCACAAATGCAAATGTTACAGTGTCATCACTGATATTTAGAAATATTGTCTCAACTTCATCAACCGCTGTAAAAATTGAAATGTCTATATCAAGTACTTCTACCAATTCAGTTTTCATAACTAGAGACTTTCAAGGAACAGCTGTAATCAGAGGCTCGTATTAGTAATATGATTCACTGTATAATCAATATAAAATGAGTGAAAACCAAATAACTAAAAGGCATACAAACATTAAACATATGAAAAGAAGTACATTATATAAAAGCAGACAATCAGGTCAGATTATAATAACCGCCGTTATTTTCTTCTTATCTGTTTCTTTGATTGTTCTTATTGGTATAACTTCACCTATAGCATTCCAGATAAGAAATGCAGCTGATTTCACTCAGACAAAACAAGGTTATATTGGTGCTGACAATCTCAATGAAGAGGCTCTATATAGACTCAATAGAGGAAGATCCCTTCCTGGTAATCTTGTATTGTCTTTTTCTCAATCAACATCTAGTGCTACAATTGTCAGCTCAAATGGAGCTTGGGAAGTTGTTTCGACAGGTATCTCAGGTTTATTCTCAAGAAAATCTAAAGCTGTATTTTCTCAGGGTCAAGGAGTTTCACTTATATATGGACTTCAGGTAGGTACTGGTGGTGTGGATATGTCAGGTGGTGCAGGAATCATAGGAAATCTTTTTAGTAATGGTGAGGTGGTAGGTAGTGGAGGGCCATATGTCACAGGTTCAGTTTTTGCTTCAAATGTTTCTGAACCATACCTCGATCAAACAAGTGTCGGTCAAATACCTTCATCATCCGTAATAAACTTTGGCGGACAATTAGATTCATCAAATCCTAACCCAAATGATTTCGCTCAAAGCTTTACTGTTTCAACAACTACACCTATAAGTATGGTTAGATTTCATATGAAGCGTCACGCAAGCGTTTGGATGAATAATATTACTGTCAGGGTTACCAATGACGCAGTGAGTAGACCTGGTGGTACAACTTTGGCATCAGCTACTATAGATCATTCTGCTGTTCCTACAACTTATTCTTATATAACAGTACCATTTGATACTCGGCCAACACTTGTTCCTGGTACGACATATTGGCTAGTGATGGACACTTCAAACACATGGAGCTCTTTTTACTCAGTCTCAGCTTCATCTAGTGTGTATTCAAGCGGATCAAGCAGACTTGGATCATGGTCATCAAGTGGGGGTGGTACGTGGAGTAATACTAGCCCATCTACATTAGATGCATATTTTGATGTATTTGCTGGAGGTCAAACAGGTCTTATATCAGGAGTCATAGTTCAAGGGGGTGATGCAAAAGCATTTAGAATACAAAACTCAACAATTGCTGGTATCCCATACTGCCAATCAGGTTCTGGTAATAACAAATCTTGTAACACATCTCAAGCTACACCTTCACAGGTAGAATATCCTATAAAAGATACAAATATAGAGACATGGAAAGATGAAGCATCAGCAGGGTCAGTCAGAGGTTCTTGGAGCATAGGTGGAAATACAGCAACATCTACAACTGGGGCAATGCGGATAAATGGCGACTTGACCGTAGGATCAGGTGCCGTACTTACTTTAGGTGGAACTCTATATGTAACAGGAAACATAAATATGAGTGGTTCAGGAAGGATACAGATTGCTAATTCATTTGGAAATAGACCCTTGGCTGTAGTTGTTGATGGCCTTACTACAATGACGGGCGGATCTCTTGTGACTGGTAACGGTGGTAATAGAAGCTATGCATTGTTGGTATCAACAAATAGGTGTCCAAATGTTGCAGGTTGCAGTGGTAACAATGCAATAAGTGCTTCTGGTGGTACTGGATCGGTAGTACTTATTGCACAAGAGGGTACAATATCGTTTTCAGGCGGTACAAGTGCCAAGTCAGCAGTTGCAAGAAAGATGATAATGTCAGGTGGAACCACATTAAACTATGAAACAGGTCTTTCAGATCTTGATTTTACAAGTGGTCCTTCAGGTGCATGGACTGTGGAAAGCTGGAGAGAGGTGGCGGATTAACAGTTAGAAGGTATCAGATGGCAGATATCAGATAACAGTTAAAAGGCGGGGGGGGCAGGGGCAGAATTAACAATTAAGAATTGCCCGACAAAATTGCCCGCAAGCCCGTAAGGTTGGAGTGATATTTTTAAACTGGTATAATGTCCAGTATGAAAATCAAGAAAAATGTACTTTTGGTAGCAAATTGGAAAATGAACCCCAAGACTTTACAGGAGGCAAAGAAGAGATTCGGAGATATAAAGAAAAACTCATTAAAATATAAAGATTTGAGTTTGGTGGTATGTCCTCCCTTCGCTTTCATATCATCTCTAGGCGATACTCAGGCTGGTTCACAAAAGTCCAAGTCAAAAGTTCTACTTGGTTCACAAGATGTTTCTATTTATGAAGAAGGATTGTCTAAAACAGGCGAAGTGGGCGCTTTCATGGTCAAAAGCTCTGGAGCTGACTATGCAATCGTCGGACACTCTGAGAGAAGGCAAATGGGCGATGCTGGTCAAACTATAGCCGTAAAGGTTCAACAAGCACTAAAAGCTGGACTTGAAGTTATATTATGTGTTGGTGAAAAAGACAGAGATGCAGACGGTGGATATTTTGAGGTCATAAAGACTCAGATAAAAGAAGCTTTAGCAGGAGTTGGCCGACCAGATTTTCATCGTATTGTTATTGCGTACGAACCAGTATGGGCAATAGGTAGAAAGGACAACCTGGCACTTACATCATATGATCTTCATCAAATGGTTGTGTACATAAGAAAGTTTTTGAGAGACTCACTTGGCGAAACTATTTCTTCAATGACAAAGATTTTATACGGTGGGTCTGTAACTGCTGAAAATGCCGAAGATATTATTTGGAACGGTGAAGTCGATGGACTGCTTATAGGTAGGGCGAGTTGGGAAGCTGCAAGTTTTGATGACATTTGTAGTGCTATAGTTGGTTCAGAAAAAGTTCAGGATAAAAAAGATTTAAAGAAAAAGATAATAACTGCAAAGAACAATAGAATACAAGCTCGTTTGGGTTCTGGTGTTAGTAAGGTGGTATCGAAAAATGTGGCCGCACTGAAAAATAAAAGGGTTGTGACAAAACCTGCTAAAAAAAGTGCTAGTAAGAAAGTTACTTCAGTTAAAAGTAAAACGGTTTCAAAGAAAGTGTTAAATGGTAAAGCCAATAATCCGCGAAAACCTATAACAAAAAGCCAGTCAAAAAAATCTAAAAATATTTCTAAACGAAAGTAAAAATAAACTATATGATTGATCAAAGTAAAATAAATAAATTATCAAATATAAATGAAAGCCTGTCTGGTAAAACCGTGCTAGTAAGATGTGATTTCAATACTGCCTTGGATGACAATGGAAATGTTATTGATGATTTACGTATTAGAAAAACATTGCCAACAATTAGTTTCTTAAGAGAGAATGGTGCAAAGATTGTATTGATATCTCATATTGAAAACAAAAATGGTTTCGGACTAGAGTCAGTTTTCATGCATATACAAAATAAGTACGGTGATATTGTGGGCAATATACAATTTATACCTGAGCCTTATGCAGAAGGACTAAACGCAGCTGATGAAAAAGCTATATCTGTAAAAAACATGGTCGCTTCTTTGTCTAATGGCCAAGTAGTTCTACTTGAAAATCTTAGAAATAGTAAGGGTGAAAAAGATAATAGTATTGAATTTGCAAAATACCTAGTTGAAATTACAAAAGCAGATATGTATGTAAATGATGCTTTTGCTGTATCACATAGAGAGCACGCATCTGTTGTTGCTCTACCTTCACTTTTTGACACAAACTCTAGATACGCAGGTATACAAATGTCTAATGAAATAGTTCATTTGAGTGAAGCTCTAAAACCTGAGAAACCTTTTATATTTATTTTAGGTGGTGCAAAGTTTGATACGAAACTACCTTTGATACAGAAGTTTAGTGATGGAGAAAAGTCAGCGGATCACATTGTTTTAGGTGGGGCACTTCTAAATGACGTCATGAAAGCCAAAGGTATGGAGGTGGGTATGTCATATGTTTCTGATAAGGAGATAGATATGAGCCAGATAATTTCAAATACCAAAATCATTATGCCAACAGATGTCGTTGTAAGTAAAAATGGCATAGATGAATCTTCTATAAAAAATATATCAAGTGTAGAAGCTGATGAAGCTGTATACGATGTCGGTCCATCCATTGCAGAAGAGGTCAAAAAAGTTTTCGAGAATGCGAAATTTGTTTTGTGGAATGGTCCTATGGGGAATTATGAAAATGGTTATAAAGCCCAAACTCTTTCAATAGCAAAACTTGTTCTTGATTATAC